>JAFSTZ010000084.1 GCA_017445525.1 Eubacterium sp. | reverse complement strand
GGCCGAGGTTATATCGGCTTCACTGAAACATCTTTCTATCATCGAGAAGGAATACATGGGAAGATGGGATGCCATGCATGTTTCCGAGGAATGGAAGGTCAAGCTCGGAGGTGAAGTGGAGACATGCCAGAGAGCTGATACCGATGAGGTTTCCAGACCGTTCGGCGAACTGATGGGTGAGCTTTTTGTCATGAAGGAGGATGCTTTTGCTCCTACACTCAGAAGGTTCGGTTTTTTATTAGGGAAATATATTTATCTCATTGATGCACTTGATGATATAGAGAAGGACAGGAAGAATAAAAGCTTCAATCCGTTTTTATACAGCGGAGATCCTGATGTGGTCAGGGAAAGTATGGAGGTTGAGCTGGATGTGATTATACGTCAGGCGATAAGTGAGTTTGAGAAGCTTCCGCTTGAGAGAGATCTGCCTATCCTGAGAAATATTTTATATGAAGGGATCAGAAACAGGAAAACCGCTAAAAGAAATAAGGATCAGGTCTAACAGATTTATCGTTGATGTATATCAATATATAATCGAAGGAGATAAGCGTTGATATCAGCCTGGGAGCATTATCACGGATGGGTGATATTTTTATATTATATTGCCGGGTTTGCGGGTGTGATCTTGATGGCACACCCTTATCTTTTGATACTTACTTTTTTGTTGCTGATCATTAATGAATGGATATTTATATCGGATAAAAACAGACGGCTAAGATCCATGATAAAAATGCTCCTGTTCGACGTTATATTATCTGTATTTATAGTGGCTGTTAATGCTCTGTTCAACCACAGAGGACCGACTCTTTTTATGTCGTTATTCGGCATGAGGATTACCAAAGAGGCGATCAGCTACGGTATCAGGATGGCGCTGCTATTTATAGTGTGTATCAGGCTTTTCAGGCAGTTCAGTAGTGTGATGACTGACGAAAAGATACTTGGGATCATGGCAGGAAGGCTTCCCGGGCTGGCTTTAGTGTTCAGCATGCTGCTGAGACTTGTGCCATATACAAAGCAAAGATCGATCAGACTTCGACAGATAAATATGACGGATGACCGTGGCATACATGGACTTAAGATGAGAGCGGGGTTATATAACTGTCTTTTTACCATGATGCTTGAGGATGGGATCATCAGAAGTATATCCATGAATGACAGGGGATACGGTGTTGGAAAAAGGCGGAGTTTTTATAAGAGACGGATGGTATTATCAGATGTTTTGATGATACTATTTATATGTATATTTATTGCAGTATGTGTTTATATTTATATAAATGATCTCGCATATGTAAGGTATTTTCCTACCATGAGGATTGATGGTATAAGCTGGTATATTTATATAATATGGGGCGCTTTTTATATAATTCCTATGCTGGTCGTGGGAAAAAACAGTGCAGTTATGAAAAGTTGCGCTTAAATGAAGTGTTATATATAATGTAAATATATCTGAGCATGTTAAAGCAGAGCTATGGAGTAGAGTAAGAGCATAAAGGGAGACAATATGTCATTTATAGAGGCTAATAATCTGAGTTTCAAATATGCGGAGAGCGACAGGTGCGCTCTGTCTATAGACAGATTGTCTGTGGAAAAGGGTGAGCTGGTGCTTATGATCGGCTCCTCGGGATCCGGCAAGACGACTTTACTCAGACGCATCATTGACGAAACAGGTTATAAGGGTGATAGAGGTGGTGATATCGAGGTTCAAGCCCGTTCCTATGGCTATGTCTGGCAGGAAATATTCGCTCAGCCTGTCAGTCACAGAGTGGAGTCGGAGCTTGTTTTCGGTATGGAAAATAAGGGATATGAACTGTCTTATATGGAGAGGCGTCTGGCGGAGATAGTTGCTTTCTTCGGACTTGAGGATATGGTTCACAGGGAGATATCATCCCTAAGTGCCGGTGAGATTCAGACTGTAAATATCGCAGCTGCTATCATAGAGAAACCGGAACTGCTTTTGCTTGACGAGCCGACAGGGTTACTCGACCCTATGGCTGCGGAGAGGCTTGCCGGGCTTATCAGAAAGATAAATGAGAGCCTGGGGATAACAGTTATCATAGCTGAGCAGCGACCGGAGCTCTTTTATGAGATGGCGGACAGGATACTGTTTCTTGAGGACGGTCATGTATTATTTGATGGTGACTATATCGGATATTTGGGATCGTTGGCTACACGTAAAGAAGGCGTGGAGTATAGAGACTTAAACCGGTTGACAGGGGAGTATCCGGATCGTGAAGAAAAGATGTCATCTTATCTTCCTGAATCAGTTAATATATCACTGCAGCTTGGTGCTAAGCCTGAAGATATAAGCGATATCAGAAGGAGAAGAAGATGGTGGCAGGAGAGTGAAGAAGCAGAGAAATATATTGAGAACAAAAAAAAGGATGATCTATCTCAGACAAATCAGACAGATATAAACGGGATAAAGTATGATAGAGATGCGGCAGTAACCGTAAAAAATGTTTACTATAGGTATGAGAGAAATGCTCCCGATGTTTTGAAGAGATGTTGTTTTACGTTGCACAAGGGCAGGATAACGGCGCTGGTTGGCGGAAACGGAAGCGGAAAGACCACGCTGGCCGAGATCATAGCCGGTATCATAAAGCCTTATAAGGGGAGCGTAAGATGTGTATCTGACGGTAAAAAGAGTTATGATCATGACGATAAACGAGAGAATAGATCATATAAAAACGGCGGTGTTTCAGTGAGTTATCTGCCGGATGATCCCGGGCTTTTATATACGGGAGAGCCTTTTGACGGAAGCGGCGGTGAGAAGGAGTGGCATGGCATAGAGACTGTGATGGGCAGAGAGGCTGATATCTATATACTTGATGAACCGACTACGGGATTGGATCCGGAAAAGAAGCAAAAACTTTTAGCTATGGTTAATGAAAAGCGGGATGCCGGATTTACCGTGCTTTTGGTTACGCACGATGTTGAGTTTGCTGCACGAACTGCTGATGATATGGCGATGATGTATGACGGAAGGATAGTTGCATGCGAGAGCAAAGAGGCTTTTTTAAGAGGAAATGTTTTTTATACCACGGAGCTGCAGCGGTTATCATCATAGGGCTGATACTCTACGAGGTACTGTGTTTACAGGGTGAACACTACTATCTGATAAGTCTTGCCGTGATGTTTACAGGTATAATCTGCGGAGTTATGTCCTTTGAGTCCGGGAGACCTTCAACCGGATTGCTGATATGTATTTCAGTCTTTACAGTGACTGCGGTGTTGTCAAGGCTATTGCTTTCGCCTTTTCCACAGATCAAGCCTATAGCCGCCATAGTGATCCTTTCGGGATGTTGTATGGGGTCAGAAGCCGGATTTATGACAGGCATGCTTTCTATGTTTTTATCCAATTTTTATTTCATGCAGGGTTCATGGACGCCATTTCAGATGTTTGGTATGGGACTTATCGGGTACTTTGCCGGCGTTTTGTTTTTTGACAAGAATGCAGATATAAAAAGAACTATACTGATCTGCGTCTACGGATTTATATCGGTCATCGTTCTGTATGGTGGGATAGTAGATATAAATACGCTGTTCTTTACGATGGGTGGTGAACCTGAGAGTACGGGAGTATTCACTGTTTATCTGGCAGGTTTGCCGTTTGACCTTATTTTTGCGGTGGCTACAGTCGTAGTGCTTGCTTTGCTATATAGACCTGTGATGAGAATATGGCATAGGCTTTCAAGGAAGTATGAGTTCTGATGATCAATGATGAGTTAAATTTTAGGAATTAAACTAAGTTGTCTTAGTTTTAGGAGTGTCGGTTACTTCCCGTTATGGTTTTTATAACCGTGTTACAAGGTTTGACAGACAACTGTTTTTAATGTATCATTGCTCTTGTTAATCATTTTATTTTTTTACATATGATGTGTTGATATAGTTTGGTGGAAAAAAGCATAGAATGATCAGATAAAATGAAACGAGGAGAATAGAGCAATGAGCGTAGCTATAATGACTGACAGCAATTCCGGTATCACTCAGGGGGAGGCGGCCGGACTTGGAGTCAGGGTAGTACCGATGCCGTTTTATATCAATGATGAGGTCTACTTTGAAGATATAACCATGTCTCAGAAGGAGTTCTACGGATACCTGGAGCAAAAGGTTGATGTGAAGACATCCCAGCCCACTCCTGATAATATGATGAAAGCCTGGAGAGAGGCGCTTGCAGATGATGATGAGTTGGTGTATATACCGATGTCATCAGGATTGAGTTCTACTTGCGAGACGGCTACCATGCTTTCACATGAGGATGAGTTTGAGGGCAAAGTATTTGTTGTTGACAATCAGAGGATTTCTGTCACTCAGAGGAGGTCAACGCTCGATGCAAAGGCTCTTGCCGATAAAGGTTTTGGTGCTGAGAAGATCAGGGAGATACTTCTTCGTGAAAAGTTTGAATCAAGTATCTATATCATGATGGATACACTGTATTATCTGAAAAAGGGAGGCCGTATCACTCCTGCAGCGGCAGCTATCGGCACACTTCTTAAGATAAGGCCGGTTTTGCAGATCCAGGGAGAGAAGCTGGATGCATATACAAAGGTTAAGACTGTCAAATCCGGTAAACAGGCTATGATCAAGGCTATAAAGAAGGATATGGAAACTCGTTTTGGTGATGCGAGCGGAGGAAACTGCTTTCTCGATATCGCTTATACTGCATCTGCAGAGGATGTGGAGCAGTTCAGACAGGAGGTACTTGAGGAGTTTCCTAACCATGTTCCCCAGATCGATCCGCTGTCACTCAGTGTTGCGTGTCATATCGGTCCGGGAGCTTTGGCTCTTGCAGTGTCCAAGAAGATACCGGAGCTTGAAGATTTGTGGGCGTGTGCAATCGAGTAGGGGGATTTATCCACCTACTCGCTGCGCCGCCCGCGTGCAGCATCGCTGCAAATAACCATGTGCGGGCGTGTGCATAAAAAAAACAACAGGCATCAGAAGCCTGTTGTTTTTTTTGTTACAATGATAGGATCATTTATCAGATGAACCTGATGAAGCAAATGCATCGTCATCGTCTGACTTATCATCTTTCAAATCATCAAAGTCATCTTCAAACTCATCGTAGTCAAAATCAGCATCGAAATCCGCATACTTAGGATTCATATACCGATAAACAGCATAAGCAATAGCTGCAACCGTTGCTACACAACCGATGATCACGAGGATAACAACGATCGGATGACCTTTCTTTTCTTCTTCCTGCCTACGAATCTTGCGAATAAGCTCATTCGCAAGGATTGCTGACTTGATCTCTTCTAATTTTTCTCCCATGGTATACCGTCCTTTCATGTGATTTATTTGCAGCCCTGACTGCTTTTATTCACGTAATATAGATTTATAGATATATAATACCATACTTTTTTTGAAATTTCCACAGTTTTTTTATATTTTCTCAAGTTTTGCAAAAGAAGAGCGAAGTTTTCTGTTTCCGAAGCCCTCAAAATCTATGGTAACCTCATAATCAGAGTCCTTTTTCACCATATCTGTTATCGTTCCGATGCCAAATTTGGCGTGCTTTACAGTATCACCGACACCGTAATCGATCGAAGAAGATGGACTCTTGGCTGATAGTCCCTTGCTTATGTATGGATTTCCCGTAAAAAAGTTTGATTTATTACCCGGTGTGCTTCTTCTGGCAGCAGAAGAGCTGTAGCCGGTGTTCTCCCTCATTTTTCCGGATGAAGAACCAAATGATGTTCCGGATGAACTGCCGAAAAACAGGTCCGCTTCCGATCCGATCGATCGTGCCGGTTGTCTGGGAGCACTGCCGACCTGCCTGATCAGATGCCTCGGGATCTCATTTATAAATCTTGATGGTCTGTTGAACTCGGTATTGCCGTTTCTCATACGTTGCTTGGCATTGGTCAGAGTCAGGAGTTTCTTTGCTCTGGTGATACCGACGTAGCAAAGACGTCTTTCTTCTTCGAGTTCTTCCTCGTCATCTCCAAAAGCTGCCATACCTCCCGGAAACAGACCTTCTTCCATGCCAACCATGTAGACATACGGGAACTCCAGACCCTTGGCACCATGAAGTGTCATAAGCAGAACCCGGTTTTCCTCCATATCAACCGTGTCGATATCTGCTACCAGTGCGATCTCCTCCAAAAGACCTGCAAGAGTAGGATCTTCAGTGTCCTCCTCGTACTGAGCAACCTTGGATACAAGTGATTGTATATTCTCTATACGTCCTTCTGCCTCAGGAGTTTCCTCTGCTTCGAGATCTCTGACATAGTCTGTCTCGTCGATGATAGTTTTTATGAGTTCCTCGAGAGAGAAGGATTTGTCGTTATCAGGGTTTTCAGCAGCCCGTATACGTTGTCTGTAATCCTCGATCATGTTTACAAATGAGGTGATGCCGGATTGACTTCTGCCAAGCCCCGGTATGTACTCTGCACGGACGAGAGCATCGTAAAAAGATATCCCGTTTTCATCAGCATAATCTTGAAGCCTGTTTATGGATGTCTGTCCTATGCCTCTCTTGGGGATATTTATGATCCTTTTTACTGCGATGTCATCATCTGCGTTGTTAACGGTTTTCAAGTAGCATAGCAGATCCTTTATCTCTTTTCTTGCATAGAAGTTTATCGCTCCGATGATGCGATAGGGTATTCCTTCATATACGAGCTTCTCCTCAAATATACGTGATTGAGCGTTAGTCCTGTACAGGATGGCAAAATCCGAGTAGTCTGCGCCTTCCTCACGCATCCTTTTTCTGATGTCGCCGGCTACCCCTGCTGCTTCCTCATAATCGGTGTTAAATCCGGCCTGGATGATAAGCTCACCATCGGGAGCAGTTGTCCACAGGGTTTTGTCCTTTCTTTCGGTGTTGTTTTTTATGACATTTGATGCGGCGGCAAGGATGTTTTTGGTAGAGCGATAGTTCTGCTCAAGTCTAATAACCTTTGCATCGGGGAATACCTTTTCATAGTTCAGTATATTATAAATATTTGCGCCACGGAATTTATATATAGACTGGTCATCATCGCCGACTACACAGAGGTTTTTGTACCTGGATGCAAGAAGAGCCAACAGTCTGAACTGAGCTGTGTTTGTATCCTGGTACTCATCGACGAGTATATATCTGAAGCGCTCCTGATAGTAGTCAAGGACGTCATCGTTTTCCGTAAACAGACTGACAGTCAGGTATATGAGGTCATCAAAGTCCACAGCATTGTTGGACTTGAGTCTTTTCTGATATTCGGCATACATCTCAGCCTGGAGTTTGTGGTTATAGTCATGGCCGTATGCAGCTTCAAACTCATCGGAGGATATAAGTTCATCCTTTGCATGTGAGATGGCGTTTAAAAATGAACGCTCCTTATATTTCTTCGGATCGAGATCCCTTGATCGGATGATATCCTTCATAAGAGCTTTCTGGTCATCTGCATCGTATATGGTAAAGCTCCTGTCATAGCCGAGTCTGTCTATATATCTTCTGAGGATCCTTGCGCAGGTGGAGTGAAAGGTAGATACCCAGATGGACTCAGCACCGGATTCAACAAGATTGTCAACTCGTTCACGCATCTCGCCTGCTGCCTTGTTAGTGAAGGTGAGAGCGAGGATCTGATATGGATTTATACCGCGCTCGGCGATAAGATATGCTATACGATGTGTCAGCACGCGGGTTTTGCCCGAGCCGGCTCCGGCTAAAAGCAGGAGAGGACCGTCTCCGAAGGTGACTGCTTCAAGCTGTTTATCGTTTAGATTTGCAAGTAAATCACTCATTG
>JAFSTZ010000083.1 GCA_017445525.1 Eubacterium sp. | reverse complement strand
CTATATCGGAGGGAGCTAACATCATCACTCTTTCTGACAGGGGAGTCGATGAGAACCATAGGCCTATTCCGTCACTGCTTGCGGTATCGTCCGTTGAGCAGCATCTGGTACGCACTAAAAAAAGGACGCAGGTCTCACTGATACTCGAGAGCGGAGAGCCGAGAGATGTGCATCAGGTCGCTTGTCTTCTGGGCTATGGCGTGCGTGCCATCCATCCTTATCTGGCACACGAGTGCATCGCGGAGATGATAGATACGGGGATACTTGACAAGGATTATCATACCGCGATAGCTGACTACAATAAAGCACTGTTAAACGGCGTTGTAAAGATCGCTGCGAAGATGGGTATTTCTACACTGCAGTCCTATCAGTCGGCGAGGATCTTTGAGGCGATCGGACTTTCAAAAGAGCTGATCGATACTTACTTCACCGGTACGGTGAGTCGCGCCGGAGGCATTGGTATCACGGAGATCGGTGAGGATGTGGAGTTCAGACATAACACTGCTTTTGATCCTCTGGGGTTGCCGGTGGATGCGAGTCTCGACTCTATCGGTTTTCACGGTCTCAGGAGCGGTGATGACAAGGAAGACCATATGTACACGCCGAAAACCATCGTGACACTTCAGCGTGCTGTGAGAGAAGGCAACTATGATATTTTTAAAGAATATGCTCACATGGTTGATGATGAGAACAGACCGCATACTCTGAGAGCGTTGCTGGAGTTTGTTCCGGCTGAGAATCCTGTTCCGTTGGATGAGGTGGAGTCGGAGGATGAGATAGTAAAACGCTTCCAGACAGGGGCGATGTCTTACGGTTCTCTCTCCAGAGAGGCGCACGAGACGCTTGCGATCGCCATGAACAGACTCGGTGGCAGATCCAACACCGGCGAGGGCGGAGAGGCGACCGATCGTTTCGGCACGGAGAAAAACAGTGCGGTTAAGCAGGTTGCATCAGGCCGCTTCGGAGTGACCGGCGAATACCTGTTAAGTGCAAAAGAAATACAGATAAAGATGGCGCAGGGGGCAAAGCCCGGCGAGGGCGGACACCTGCCCGGGAAGAAGGTTTATCCCTGGGTTGCAAAGACCAGATTTTCGACACCGGGTGTATCGCTGATCTCGCCGCCCCCTCACCATGATATCTATTCTATAGAGGATCTGGCACAGCTGATATATGACCTGAAAAATGCCAACGACAAGGCGCGCATATCAGTCAAGCTTGTCTCGGAGGCAGGCGTCGGAACCATCGCATCCGGCGTGGCAAAAGCCGGTGCGGGAGCGATACTGATCTCCGGTTATGACGGCGGTACGGGAGCTGCTCCTTCATCGTCAGTGCACCATGCGGGACTTCCCTGGGAGCTGGGTGTGAGCGAGGCTCACAGATGTCTGGTGGAGAACGGACTGCGTTCACACGTTGTGCTTGAGACGGACGGCAAGCTGATGACAGGTCGCGATGTTGCCATAGCAGCGTTACTTGGTGCCGAGGAGTTTGGATTTGCGACAGCACCGCTGGTGTCCATCGGATGTATGATGATGAGAGTCTGCTCCAAGGATACCTGCCCGGTCGGCATAGCAACACAGAATGAATGCCTCAGAAAGCGTTTTGCCGGCAAGCCCGAGCACGTGATGAATTTTATGAGATTTGTCGCAAGACAGCTTCGTGAGATCATGAGTGAGCTGGGTGTGAGAACGGTTGAAGAGATGGTAGGCCGCACGGATCTTCTGAGGGCGAGATCATTTATAAAAGACGTGGTAAAGGATCGCGCGGGACTCGCCGATCTCACGAGGATACTGAACTCCGACATTGTCCCGGAGCATAACATGAACACGCACTTTGTAGCTAAGGATGCCTATGATTTCGGATTGGAGAAGACGCTTGATGCAACAGTGCTGATCCCGTCTTACAAGAAAAATGAGGG
>JAFSTZ010000082.1 GCA_017445525.1 Eubacterium sp. | reverse complement strand
TTTTTTGCTTATTTTTACTTCGTTTTTTAACATCTTTTTTACCGACGGAGAGGTGTTATGGGAGTGGCAATTTATAAAGATCACTTATGAGGGATTACTTAAAGCACTTTTTATGGCGATGAGGCTTATCTATCTGATCATAGGTTCATCTATGCTCACATATACTACATCGCCGGGGGAGCTTACTGAGGGGATAGCATCGCTGTTTGGATGGCTGAAGGTGTTTAAAGTCCATGTGGATGACTTTGCTATGATGATGTCGCTTGCGCTGAGATTTATACCGATACTTCTGAGTGAGACGAACCGTATCATAGATGCCCAGTCGGCCAGAGGTGCGGATATAGACTCGGGCGGTATCATCAAAAAGATGAAAGGGATCGTATCCATCATAGTACCGCTGTTTGTCTCGGCTACGAGAAGGGCGTATGAGCTCGGGCTTGCGATGGAGTCAAGATGCTATGGATGCGGTAAAAAGCGTACGAAGCTGAAGCCACTTCATATGAGATTTACGGATGTTATGATGTTTCCGCTTATGGCGATTTATATCACGCTGATAATAACTATTGATAGATTAGTATAGATAGTAAAGCCGGTGTAGCTTTTTCGAATAGAGTATATGTTTTTGAGAAAAAAAGTCAATATGATTTGAAAAAGCTGCAGTGGTCCGGAAGGGTTTGTATGGAATTACTGTTAAACGACATTTCATATATCTATGATGAGGGGACCTCGTATGAGCATGCCGCGCTCGCCGGAGTCAACCTGAAGATATCACAGGGTGAGTTTATAGGTCTCATCGGTGAGACAGGTGCAGGTAAGTCGACTCTTATCAGGCTTATGAACGGACTGATACGCCCGACGCACGGTGGTGTGTTTGTGGACGGTCAGGATATAGGAGATAAGGATTATCCGATCCATAAGCTCAGAGGAAGAGTAGGGATGGATTTTCAGTATCCCGAACAGCAGGTCTTTGAGAGCACGGTTATAAAGGATGTTATGTTTGGACCGTCCAATCAGGGACTTGATGAGTTTCAGGTGGAGCTCAGATCCTATGAAGCATTGAAGGCGGTGGGTATAGGACAGGATCTGCTGGATGTGTCTCCACTTGAGTTATCCGGCGGTCAGAAAAGACGTGTTGCGATAGCGGGAGTTCTCGCCATGCAGCCGGAGATATTGATACTTGATGAGCCTACGGCGGGGCTCGATGCAGAGGGCAGGGAGCAGATATTCGCTCTGATGCACAGTCTCCACAGGGAAAAGGGAGTGACCATAATATTTATATCGCATCGCATGGAGGACGTCGCCAATCATGCGAGTCGTGTGATAGTTATGCATGACGGCAGGATCAGGATGGACGGAACACCGGAGGAAGTTTTTGTCAGATATAAAGAGCTTGAAGACATGGGACTGAGATCGACTACGGCAGTATATGTAGCTGAAGGATTGAGGGCAAAAGGCATGCAGATCGATAAACATATAGTAACCTCGGATCAGCTTGTAAGTGCGCTTAAGGGCAGGAGTGCCTGAGAAAAAAGGAGGATCGGACTATGGGAACTGTGATAACTTGGATAGTTGTATTTTTGATACTTTGCGGTTGTATCTTTCTGTGGACTTATATGCTGCATCGCGGTCCTCATGCTGGTGAGGGAGATACCGAAATCCCGTCATGCGACGGCAATTGTCTCAGCTGTTCGGCCAATACTCGTATGCAGGTACACAACCCGGATGAGTGCAAGGAAGTAAAACTCAAATAATAAAGGAATAATAACAGTGTTAAATAATATAAAAAACAACTTTAGAATAACAGAAAAATCGCCCGATCAGATAGGACCTTTAAAGCTGGCTTATCTCGGTGATGCAGTATATGAAATGATCATCAGGACTGTGCTTATGGACGAGCGTGAAAGACCGGTAAAAAAGATGAATAAAAAGGCGCAGTCTCTTGTAAATGCAACTACTCAGGCAGAGATTGCCGCTGTTATAACGGATGATCTATCTGAGGAAGAAAAAGCAGTTTTTTTAAGAGGCAGAAATGCAAAATCTTCATCTGTATCAAAGCACTCTGATATTCATGATTATCGTATAGCAACAGGGCTTGAGTCGTTGTTTGGTTACCTGTATCTGAAGGACGATATGGAAAGGGCTGTAGAGCACGTTAAGATTGCCTTTGACAGGCTGGATCTCGACATCTGAAAAGTCTTTTAATCTTTATGTCTTATGTATCTTTAAGATCTGATTGTTCTGATTTTATCAATACTTTGCGTTGATATATGTATGTGCAGTGAATGCTCACATTCAAATGCACATACATATATATCAGGCTGAAGGCTGTCACTCCACCACATAAGAGAATCAGTTCCGAAGGAACGGGAGAGCATGGAGCGGAGCGACATTGTGAATAGTAACTATCTGTGAACAGTAACTATCAATTACGCTTGAGTATCTATCCTGACCGTTCTGTAATCTCCGAACATGGGCTTTATATACACGCCGACGTTCATCAGTACCGAACCGGAGGCGGTAAACTTCTCTGTAACATCACATGCCATTTTCAGTCTATCCTCGGTAAACTGCTCACCTGTTTCGGGATCGATATCCGATGTGTCGGCAACCCTTGTGAGAGTAACTTTATACATGGTATCCTCATCAAGACCCGACAGACGTATACGCCTGCTGTGGCTGTTTGGCATGGCTCTGATCTGGGTATATACGGCAAGGCTCTTTGACTTATCGGGTGACACTATCTGCCAGCAGTCGTAAAGCCCCGTGTCGGAGCCGCTTGCTATCCTGTAGTAATCACCCTCCCTGATAAGTGCGGAGTATTTTTTATATACCTTTATCTGACCGGCTATCTCAGACCTTTCTTCGTCAGAGAGCTTGGTTATATCCAGCTCATAGCCAAATGTCCCCGCGATGGCAGTATCACCGCGCATGCGGAGCGGAGTTGTCCTGCCTGTGATGTGGTTCGGGCAGATACTGACGTGTGAGCCTATACATGAGACGGGGTATATAAGCGCAGTGCCTTCCTGTATTGCAAGTCTTTCATAAGCATCCGTATCATCCGAACACCATATCTGCGGACTGTAGTAGAGCATGCCGGGATCAAACCTGCTTCCGCCTCCCGCGCAGTTTTCGAGAAGCAGATCAGGGAACCGTTTCAGCAGTCTTTCCTGCAGCTGATACACCCCGAGCACATATCTGTGGGAAAGCTCACCTGCCCTGTCAGCAGGAAGCCTGGCACTTCCCAGATCCGCTAAGGGTCTGTTCATATCCCACTTGATATACTCGATATTTGCGCTCGCGATGACTTTTTCTATCATATCAAAGACAGTATCCACGATCTCCTGTCTGGACAGATCGAGCACATACTGATTCCTTGCCTGCGCCGGCTCTCTTCCCGAAAGCTGTAGTGCGTAGTCGGGATGGGCCCTGTACAGATCGGAGTCGGGAGAGATCATCTCCGGCTCCATCCAGATGCCGAACTTCAACCCGATGTCATTTATCTTGTCCGCAAGACTTTTTAACCCCTCCGGCAGCTTTCCTTCATATACATACCAGTCGCCGAGCGATGAGTTATCGGCATCCCTGTGACCGAACCATCCATCATCCATGACCAGCATCTCGATACCGCATTCTTTGGCGGTGCGTGCTATGTCGAGCAGTTTTTTCTCATCAAAGTCAAAGTAGGTCGCTTCCCAGTTGTTTATAAGAACGGGTCGTTCCTTGTACTGCCACGGGCTTCTTATAAGGTGATCTTTGTACAGGGAGTGAAACGTCCTGCTCATATCCCCAAGCCCCTGATCCGTGTAGACTAAAACAGCCTCGGGTGACTGGAAGCTCTCACCCTCTGCCAGCTTCCAGCAGAAGTTTTTCGGGGAAATACCTATGCACATCCTTGTCCTGTCAAACTGATCCAACTCTGCCTCTGCCATAAAATCCCCCGAGTATATGAGATTCATGGCATATACATCTCCAAGCTCCTGAGTGGTCTCCGGCTTGACCAATGCTATAAACGGCTGTGCCTGATGACTTGTTATCCCGCGTTCCGATGAGACCGACTGACGGCCGTGGCGTATGGGCAGGCGGTCTATGGCGCGCTCTCTTGCCCAGGAGCCGTGAAGTGTGATCATCTCGAGACCGGCACCCTCATCCAGATCGATGACGGCGCTCATAAGCTGGTCGATATATACCGGCTTTTTTCCTTTATTAGTGATGCAGACACTTCTTGTGATGGCATCCGAGCCGGTAAATACCGAGTAAAGTAAAGTCGCTTCAGTGTTATGCACATCATCTTTTAAATAAAGCTTTAGTGTCATACAATCATTATCCGAATCATCAATGTTATGATCATCTGAAGACAGCACGTCCGGGATTAAGCTGTCTGCCTTGTTGGATATCTGATGCAGGTATTCGTCTTTTTTACAGTTAGTTGCATTTCGGTTGATATGACTGTGGGTTGCGGGCAGTCCCTCGAGTGCCGGCTTGCCCTTTATGATCTCATATCCCGTGTACCTGAACTCACACGCCGAGAACCCTTCTTCATTTTTTATCCTGACAGCGCTCTCCCTGTAGTCGCCCATACCGCCTGACGGGAACTC
>JAFSTZ010000081.1 GCA_017445525.1 Eubacterium sp. | reverse complement strand
CATAACATAGTACTCATACGGTGCTTCCAGCTCCTGATAGCAGATAACCTCTTCATAACCCGGGACTGCATTCGCCTGGGCGATAAGCTGTATAGGTGCGCCTGTTTTTTTGTGATACATTACACGCTTATTCATACTGTCCCTCCTATCTTACTTTAGCGTGAGGCCTGACGGACCGACTCACGCTTTCTCGCTCTCCTTCTCCGCAATCGACTTGTTCACGTAGTCACATACATCGTCCACATCCAGACCATGAACCACACATGCCTCGGCCAGAGTCTCCAGCGCTGCCGACGGGCAACTGACACATCCCATCCCACACTCCAAAAGCGCTATAAATGCATCAGGATGAGCCTGCAGCAGTTCATTGATCCCTATATCAGGTGTAGCATATTGTTTGATTTCTTTCTCTTCCATTTTAATCCACCATTCCTATAAAAAGATAGGGCAAGCAGGAAATCTAGTGACTGCCCTTTCATAAAACCTCTTAATTATCCTCGATACCCTTTTGAGTATCCCTCCATTTCCTGCAACCCACATTTACTCTTGTATTCTATATTTAAGACCGTGATTTGTCAAGACTAACTTAAGTCATGCAAACACCACCCCGTATATCTTCTTCAGCAATTCCTCAATCCTGAACGGCTTCGGCACGTGAGCGTCCATACCTGCATCAAGAACCTTCTTTACATCGGATTCATATGCATTCGCCGTCATCGCGATAATCGGTATAGCGGCCATATCCGGATCCTCAAAAGCCCTGATCCTCTTTGTCGCCTCCAAACCATCCATAACAGGCATCAGAACATCCATGAGAACAACATCTATATCACCGGGCTTTGATTCCTTCAGGATATCAAGAGCCGTAACAGCACTGTCGGCCGTGATCACCTTAAACCCATGCTTTGAAAGCAACCTGTCAGCAAGCTCGAGATTTGCCGCTGTGTCATCGACAACCAGAGCAGTTGTGCCTGTATAATCAACCGTCATCACATCCACATTGATCTCCTTTTCATCACATACAGCACCTGTCCCGTCCGAAGAACGAGCCAGAGAAAGCACTATGATAAACTCGCTTCCCTTGCCCTGCTCGGTCACAAGCTCTATAGTTCCGTTCATGAGATTGACGATGTTCTGAACGATGACCATACCGAGACCTGTTCCCTGTGTCTCGTGAACCACCTGAGACCTTTCACGGGTATAAGGCTCAAAAATATGCTTGCTGAACTCCTCCGACATACCGATACCGGTATCCTTTACACGGATCTCATACGTCAGATCGGTTTCTTGCTTTATCAGCTTTCCGGAGAGTGTCACACTGCCACCCTCTGGAGTAAACTTGCATGCGTTTGACAGAAGATTCAGCAGGACCTGATTGAAATGCAGCTTGTCGCACTCCACAACATCGTCCCCCGCCTCATCAACATCCACAAAGAACTTAAGCTTCTTTTTATCCATGCTGATCCTGATCATATCAGCACATCCGAGTATGAGGTCCTTTACTTTGGCCGGAGAGTTCACAAGCTCCATCTTTCCGCTCTCAAGTTTGCTCATATCGAGGATATCATTTATCAGATTCAACAGATGATCACCGGCGTTTGATATCTTTCCGAGATAATCCTTTACATGCTCCTTGTCATCGATCTCATCCATGGCTAGCTTTGAGAATCCGTTGATAACGTTCATCGGCGTCCGGATGTCATGCGACACACTTGAGAAAAACTCCGTCCTGGCTTTGTTTGCGCTGTTCGCCTCATTTATAGCGGCGAGAAGCATCTTCTGCCTGTCCTCAAGCTCCTCTTTTTGCATAGAAATAACACGGTCTGCATCCATCTTCTGCGCGCGTATATCATCAACGACAGCCGCAGTGATCAGCAGCCTGTCAACACCGAGGGCACTCCTCTCTATAACACTGTAGTTGACTCTGATCCACCTGTCTCCATCCTCATCCTTGTAGACAAACTCTCTGTTCTCACTTTCCGAAAAGAGCTTCCCGCGAAGCGAGTCCACATCGCCGAGACTTATACCGAACTTCTGCTCGGTATCGCGAAGCTTTGATGCGATCATCTCGGCAAGCTCCTTGCAGTAGGCATCCTCATCCAGAGAAAAGATACTCTCCTGCTTCACTATCCTGACAGTATTACTGATAAAATCCGCCACATAGATACAGTCGTACCCCTCGGCGAGCGTAGAGATGATCTGGTTGTCAAGCTTTATATGTCCCAGCTCGGTCTCGGATATAAGAGTAGCCGAGCCAAACGCCTTTATGGGCTTTCCTTCTTCATCATACTCGGTGGTATACTTAACACGAAACGGCACACGACCGACAGTCAGCGGGATATCAGCCTCTATCTCCGGGATTCCCTCATCTATCTTGTGCATCATCTCGCGGTACATATCCGCATAATCCGGAGGAAATATCCCCATATCGATGGCAGGCTCCGGATAGTTGGTCACGAGAGCCGGAAGCCCCAGATCCCACATACATCTGTAGCAGGGTCTCATCTCGTTGGTCTCAACGGAGTACTCCCAGTTATAAATATTTATCTGCTCGCTCGCAGCCTTGTATCTGTACTCTATATCCTCCAGACTGTCCTGCATACGTTTTTCATTAGAAATATTCCGGACACCCTCAAATATGATATCACCGTCTTCTGTATGATCTACCGGTATCAGTCTGCTCTTTAAACAGATCTTGTCAAAACCGCAACAGGTTGAAAAAACAAAGCGCCAGGTTTCGGCTTCTTTTTCCTCTCCTGTCTTTATACAGGATTCCAGGGCTGTTTTAAATCTCCTCATATTGTCATCATCAAAGGACTTTTTGTATTCCCTGCCCATAAAATCCTCCGGTGAAATATTCATCCATAGCTCATCCAGAAATCTGTCATTGATCGCAAGAACCTTGACCTGTCCGTCCTTGTAAGCCAACACAGCAGCCGGCTCTGTATACTTATTATCAATGATGCTGTTATAATCCATAGTTACCTCCCGATCAGTATTACACATGCAACTCTTTCACTATATGATACCACTTTTTCCACCATAAAACAACCATAAAATATAAGGGCTTTTAATTATAAAAATACCCCCTGTTACTACAGGGGGTATGATATAAGCAATTATCTGAGTATCCTTCTGGCCGTCAACGGTGTTCTATAATCGATCGGGCTTGTCTTGATACCCGTCCTCGACGAGCTTGCGTGTACCACTCGTCCGCCTCCGATACACAATGCAACGTGTGATACCGAGCCGCTTCCGTAGAAGATCAGATCTCCCGCCTCGGCATCCTGCCAGCTGATCCTCTTGCCGACGCTTGCCTGTGAACCTGATGTACGTGGCAGGCTGATACCGAAGTGTGCAAATACCGACATCGTAAATCCTGAGCAGTCTGTTCCGTTTGTCAGTGATGTTCCTCCGTATACATACGGGTTGCCGACAAACTGAAGTGCATATGATGCAACTGCTGATCCGTCGCCGTCCGCAATAGCGCTTCCGCTATCGCCGTCGCCGTCATCCTCAGAGCCGCCACCGCCGCCGGCATCGCCACCGGCTTCGCCGCCGCCACCGTTACCTGAGCCGCCGCCGTTTTCTGAGCCGCCTCCTCCGTTACCGGAGCCGGTGCTCTCACCTCCGCCGCCGTTTCCACCTCCGGAACCGGAGTTTGAACCGCCGCCGCTGTTGTCATTGCCACCGGTATTGGATCCACCGCCGTTGTTGCTGTTGCCGGTGTTGCCTGTGTTACCTGTATTTCCTGTATTGCCGGTGTTGCCACCGTTGTTTCCTGTATTGGATGTATCAGCCTCAGCCGCCTCAGCTGCCTCCCTGCGCCTCTGCTCCTCACGCTCTTCCTCTATGGAGACTGCTTTCTTGAACTGAACTGTGATCTTTACATAATCCTTTGATACATAACCCACACAGTCGTCATCAACATTTATCTTTGCCCAGTCAGTGTACTCGTTTACCACCGGATAACTCTCATCCTGCGAAACAAGTGTAAGCACTGTAGCGTTCGCATCCGAGTTCTCTCTGACTCTCAGTGTCTCGGTCTCGACCGTCGCCCACTTGGTACCGAACTCATCTATCAGCTTCTCAGCGCTGTATCCGATAGCCAGATAATCTTTTCTGATATATCCCTCTACTGAGCCTGATTTGATAAATACCCACTCATCAGCATCGCTCACTATAGTCGCCGCACTACCTCTGTAGAGTTTTCCGACGATCTCCGCATCAGTATTCGGCTCCTGTCTTATATTAACATAATCAGCCGCTATGGAGATACCGACATTGTCATACTCCGATGCCGATTTGATCTCATCGTTCTCTACGCTCTGCTCTTCAAAGAGCGCATCCACTGCTGCTGCGCCACCACTGGCCACACCGCCGTTCAGCATATCGGCGAATGCCACGATCGCCTCCGGGTCAGATCCTGCTCCCGACTGAAGCGTAACGTACTTGTCAAGTGTATATGACATACCTGCGAGCTCTGTTTCAGAGCACATGGTAGTGGATCTCGAAGAAGTAACTGATGCTATAAAACCAAGCGACATGATACATCCGGCACCTATCGCCGTTGTGATCAGTCTGCGTCCCTTCATTGTCTGCCTCCTAAAATCGAATTGTTACAAAACTGTTACGAAAATACGAGTTTAGTATAACAATTCTTTCTACACTTGTCAACACATTTTTCAAAAAAATATCGATTTTATCAAGGCTTCCATTTCATTTATGCCATTTCGGCGGCATGTCTCTGTGTAAGATTTGATTTTTCTTCAGGAGAGAGGGGTGAGGATGAGGCTCTTTTTCAACTGCCCCTTTCAGTAACAATTTTTGATTGACAACTTTATGAAAAAGCCTATATAATGAATAAGCGACTGATTATTCTTTCCTATGGAGGTACAATATGAAAAAAAACATGACAAGGTTCAGCGTACTGATACTGATAGCAGCATTTGTTCTCCAAATATCGCTTCCGCACACATATAAATCCAAGGCAGTCTCCAAACCATGCCTTAATGAGAAAACCATAACTGTTTTCACAGATACCACATCAGTTGTTTATCTCAAAAATGTCCGGAAAAAAAATATCAAGTCGCTCGTCATAAGGGTAGATAAAGATCATATCGCAGAGGCGACAGCAAAGAGAAAGAACACCATCAAAATCACAGGGATCAAACCGGGACAGACCACCGCCAAAGCACGGCTTGTGCTAAAGAAAAAGCAGTCCGGCAGGAGGGTATGGACTTTTCTATGCAATATAAAAGTCAAAGAATCTGACCAAACCGCTTTTATCCCTTCCGAATCAGTAACAGTGAGCTATCTCGGACCGGAGGGGACATATACACAGGAAGCATGCGGAGTGTTCTTTGGAAAAAAAGGCAAATACGAACCATATAAGACAGTGAATGAGGCAGTGGGGGCACTGATCTCCGGGAACAGCGACTACGCAGTTATCCCTCAGGAAAACACTATCGGTGGAGCAGTCATCGATTATGTGGACACACTGATCGCACAGACAGACGTATCCGTAGTCGGCGAAGTGGAGTTACAGATAAGCCAGAACCTCCTCGGACTACCGGGGTCCGATATTGATAATATCAAAACAGTTTACTCTCACAAGCAGGGAATCACCCAGGGAAAGGAATGGCTGGAGAAAAATATTCCCAACGCAGAGGTGATCGAAGTATCCAGCACTGCGGAAGGCGCAAGGAGAGTGGCAGAGGAAAAAGATCCCACAAAAGCAGCCATCGCATCCATAACATGCACGGATATATATGGCCTTGAACTGCTCGCCGGCAATATACAGAACAACGATAACAACAAAACAAGATTCTATGTATTGTCCACGAAGACTCCTGAGATTAAATACTCCGGCCGGATGGCTTTTATCGCTGCCGGACCGGCAAAAGAACTTCCTGCTCTACTGTCCGTTATGAACGATAGGGATGTGACTCTGGTTACGATACATGACAGACCTGCGAAGACGATTCTCGGGCAATATCTGTATGTGATGGAGTGTTCCGGCTGCAGTTACAGAGATTATCTGGAGTTCTGCAGGGATGGGTCCTTTGAGTTCAGATATCTGGGGAGCTTTGATATCCTATTTACAGTCTAAATTCAACCTGTTTTGAAAGCAAAGCTTTCATGGCGCCCTTTTTTCTGACCCGGGTGCTCCCTCTCATTTCCGAATGAACTTTGCTTTCTTTGCTCCGGCAGCTTTGATCTTCTTTTTTGCCTGTTTGAACGTTTTTGCGGATCCTTTTATGATAAACTTCGCTTTTTTCGGGATCCCTTTGAAGGCATCTTCACCGACACTTTTTAAACGGGAAGCATTTTCTATCGTGATACTTTTAAGCTTTTCACAACCGAAAAATGCCTTGTCTCCTATCTCTAATATGTTGCCGGGGAGTGTAAGTGAGGTAAGCTTTTTGTTCATGGCAAAAGCTCCCTCATATATGTATGCACTGACATAGGCATAGCTTCCATATACCACATAATCCGGAATAACAACCCCGGCTGTCTTTTTCCTGTAGTCTTTGCAGATAGCGTATCCGTACTCATCAAGTTCATATACAAGACCATCCAAAACCAATCGCTCCGTCGCGGGAAATACCCTGTCAAGCGGTGCGGGTGGTGTGGTTTTTCTGCCGTTTTTATCCCACATATATGCATAGTTGTACTTCGTTCCCTTCGCTTCCGGGAATCTTTCCGATACATAGCTTCTGTCATGATCTCCCGACTCGTCTCTTTTCAGCATTTCTTTGGTGGTCACGTTGAAATAATTGAACTTCACACCCCTGCCGTCGTCGAGATCCCATGTATTGTCCATCTCATAGAGGTCGCCGTCAAGCTCTACCATATTCCATGCATGTTTAAAGCTGCCCAGATAGTAGCAGGTCACACCGAGGTCATTCATCAAAAGGCATGTCATCAAGGTGATCCCCTCGCACAACCCCTTTCCTTCCACCAGGGGTCCGTATGCGGAATGTACTTTGGAATACTCTATTGACAGATCCTTAACATCATCTTCATATAATACATGAGAACAAACATATTCATGAACCAGATAGGCTACTTCGGCCTTGTCATCCGGATCGTATCTTTCATCGCTTTTGATAGCTGCAACCGCCTCGTCTTCTTTATTTTTTTGATTCGCAGCCATCTGAGAGAGCGTATCCGTACTCACATTGTTCTGGTTTGTCAGGCTCAGAATAAACAAATTGTCAACCAACTCAAAACAATCGCTGACCATCGCAACTTTCACATCCCTGATATGCTCACAAGAATATGCAAAGAAACCGTTATAACGCAATTCGTTCATTGATTCTTCATCATTGTATTTGTTTTTAAGTCTTTTTTCTGATGCCCGTCCGGCTTTTACCATATCAGAGTAAGCTTTGCTTATGGTATCTGCAGAAGCGTTCCTGACATCGGGCACTTTGTCAAGAACAGAGTAGAACTCATCTGTATTGTTTATCGGATTGAAGTTTTGGAACAGCTCTTCATATGCCTGATAAACGAGCTTCTCATCCTCAGTGAGTATGTCATAATAATAGCCCCTCTCACCATCAGCAACAGCCTTTAGTTTTACAGTGATCTCCTGACCGCTCAGGCTATTTAAAGCTTTAGCACCGGCGCCTGATGGCAGCAGGTTGACACTGAGGATCATTGACAATACTATAGCTGCAGTTTTTTTGAACACATACTTTTTTCCCATTTTT
>JAFSTZ010000080.1 GCA_017445525.1 Eubacterium sp. | reverse complement strand
TGGAAGTGTCAACCTTCAGAAGTCCTGCAAGTCCGTTAAAGGTTTTGGATGCAAAATTCACGGAGTCCTTGCGAAGCTCTGCTTTTTTCACGATCTTTTCAAACAGCTCCAGATCGTCGTCTTCATCTATGGCATCAAGCTTTTTTTGCAGCTCGGCATCGTCGACTCTGTCAGTTTCGAGCACGATACCCCCATCGCCCTTGACCAGCTTGTCACCAAAGCTGACCTCCGTGATCGGCAGCCCCGGACTTGCATTCTCCGATGTAGTGGTATAGTAGCAGTAGTTTCCTATCGCATCTCCTGCCTTGTCATATCTGACTCCGCCCACACTTATCTTGTTAGGTGCGCTGCTTCCGGAGAACTTATACCTGATAAGTCCTGTTATCGCATCCTCCTTGTCGTCACTGTAGGATATTCCCACATAGGAATACTTCTTAGAATAATCATGTGTTCCGCTGTACCATGCCTTTTTTTGTTCTACGGCGATGTTCTGTCTAAAGACCTCTCCTCCGCTTCCGGCATATGCCGAAAGTCTGGCAATATCATCCGCCGACTTATATATATATTCCTTTTCCTGTTTATTCATATCATCCGGCGGAGTATATGTACCTACATAAAATCGCGATACATACTTACCACGAGTCTCTTTTTCTTTGTTAATATAGAAATAAGTCCCTATGTGCCATGATGATATATCAAAATTCTCTGTCATATACGGATATATCATATGAGAGATCGGCCTCATACCCGAAGGCACCACCTTGCTCTTAGTCACAAGAATATCTGAAGGACGCAGTGCCGGGTGATCCTCATCCGCAGCGAGGACATACAGCCCTCTCGAAGCACATATATTATATTCTTTTACTTTGGTATCCTCCCAGCTCTCTGGTGACTCCTTGTCTATACTGTTCACCTGTTTCTCCACCTGATACCCACAGTAATCTTTGTTAGTAAGCCATCCCGAAATATAATACTCGTGATATGAATATAGAAAATTATGTACATCCATAGCAAGATAAGTTCCTTCAGGAGAGTGCGCAGATGCCTGGATACTGTTGGAGAAATATGTCCCCTTGTAGTACCTGATATCACTGATCGCACGGAACGGATTGAGAGTTGTCGCATAGCCTACATAACATATCCTCTCTTCTTTATATGTATATTTTTTCATACGATTTCCCGCCGGCATCACCCTTTTGAAGGAATAGTCTCCGGAAATATTTGCATCAAACGGAGTATATCCCATGCTTTTTATCCTGTCTTTAAACTTGCTATCTATCTCTGACCTCGAATAATCATCTGTTTTATAATTCAACAGAAGAAATGCCTGTATACCTGATATATATTCCTCATCTGAGTATACATATGTTACACCCTTTTTCTCCTTTACATCAGCGCCCTCGGGCACAAAGGATACAGCAGGCTGGAAGTAAACATATCTTTTGTTTGTATCTTTATCCTTATTATATCTTGTATTAAAATTATATGCCGCGCCGCCGCTTCCCGGTATGATGGGTTCATATCCGACAGGTGCCTTATCAAGTGAGTCTACCACCTTGAAGTCAGGCAATATCGGCGCTCCGGAGTATGACATCACGGTATTCTGCCTGTCGCCCGGCGCTGCTTCTTCCTCTGATATTTCTTCTTCCTCATCATCTGTGTACGTCAGAGTTTTTTTGTCAGATATGTCAGTCTCACCACTCTTTACCGCAGTTTGATAAAGTGTTACTTTCCCGTCTACGGTCGATCCCACATCCGCATATCCGATGTTGTTTCTTCTGTAACCTCCCGACATGGAGTTGCCGGTAGAAATACAATCTACTCTGATGTCACGGATGGCATCATCCACGTTTTCGGTTACGGAATATCCTATATAGGTATAACATCCCTGATCAGGTGTGAGGTTCTGATCGAGAAAGTGGTACTTTCCGTCTTTCAATTTTATGGCTGCTTTGGCATCCTTTTCATCCTTTTCTGAAACGACGATCACATCTGATACATATTTTCCATTCGTGAGAAAACTTGCGCTCTCAGGATCGAGTATGGTTTCTTCTGTTCTGTAATACAGATATATCCCGCCTGCATCGTCTTCATACTGATTGGAGTTAAGGTTGACAGGATTTTCATTTCCAAAGGATGA
>JAFSTZ010000079.1 GCA_017445525.1 Eubacterium sp. | reverse complement strand
GCCTCGGAGTCATCGCCTATGCTCTCGTGGCTGCACTTCAGTACATAAAAATACGCCGCATCCCGATGGATGAGGCGCTAAAAAACGTGGAATAAGAGTTAATATTCACGGCTGAATTGCATCCATGTATACGACGGATGCTTTCATCCGTGAATAGTAACTTATTTACATTTACTTCCTAATGATCACATCTACCTTGCTGCCTCTGATGCCGACTTCAACGTCGTCAGCGATCTTGGCAACAACGGATTTCTCGAGCTCATCCCAGACATCCATGGCCTGCTGCTCTTCGCCTTTTTTCTCTTCAATATTGCTCTTGAACTGGCTCAGCGTCCACACCTGGGATTCCATAGAGCGATACGCTCCGATATCCACCATACCTCCGACGGAATAAGGAACAGCCTGTGTCATCATCAGGTTTCTCTGGTCATACTCGTCATAAGTCAGCATAAATCCCTCAAAGATACCTCTGATCCTGCCCATGATACCTTTTACCTTTATGTTCTCACCGCTTGATGACAGCGCAAGCAGGTCGTCACGCTTCTTTTTGTTGACCAGAGTCTCAGCCTCCATGCAGATATTGTAGACGTCATCTGTACTCTCGATCCAAAACTCACCGGAAAAATCCGTTGTAATCCCGGAGATCAACCCCACCAGCTCTTCCGACAAAAGCAAAAGATGCAAAGCCTTCTTGCTCTCGAGCCCCGATACCTTGGCAAATCGCTCAGTCAATTCGAGGATAGACTCGATGTTTTTTTCTTCCGATGTGACCTTAATCCTGTCTGAAATCATTTTTACTCTCCATTTTTCTAAACATTATGATAAGTTAAATCACGACATTATTATCGACATTCCTGATGCCCCACAACTTGTGCTACAGTAGTAGATAGACGAAAATCCGTGTCATGCAAGAAGTTCATCAGCAAGCTTCTTCATCTGCTCTACATCTGTATCCCTCATCTTCGACTTGATGGATACTACACTGTCGCATATGGTGATATTCTTCATCCCCTCTAACTGTTCACGCATTTTTCTCGCAGCTACCGGAGCCCAGCTTCCGTTCTCCATCAGAGCAACCTTTTTGTTCTGGAAGTTTTTATGACCAAGTCTGTAGAGGAAGTTCTCCATCGTCGGGAATAGCCCGCCATCATAAGTTGCAGACGCAAGCACTATCTTGTCATATCTGAACGCATCCTCAACCGACTCTGCGATATCCTCTCTGGACAGATCGGTAACAACTACCTTCTTTGCGCCCTTCTCTGTGAAGATCTCGCCCAGCCTCTCTGCTGCCTTACCGGTATTCCCGTGGATCGAGGTATATGCTATAAATACGCCGTCATCCTCCGGCTCATACGCAGACCAGATCTGATATTTTCCGATATAGTATGAAAGATCTTCCTTATCCGGCAGTATCGGGCCGTGAAGAGCACAGATCTTCTCTATATCAAGTCCTGCAGCCTTCTTTAACAACGCCTGAGCCTGTGCACCGTATTTTCCGACGATGTTGAAGTAGTATCTCCTGGCCTCGCAAGCCCAGTCTTCATCTACATCGAGAGCTCCGAACTTACCGAATGCATCTGCTGCAAAAAGGATCTTCTCACTTGACTCATAAGATACCATAACCTCAGGCCAGTGAACCATGGGCGCCATTACAAATGTAAGTGTATGGGTACCGAGTTCAAGAGTATCACCTTCTCCGACAGGCTGTACTCTTTCACTATAATCCTTGTCCAAAAACTGCCCAATCATCCCAGCCGACTTCGTACTGGTAACGATCTTCATATCCGGATATTTCGTAATCGCAGCCTCTATAGAACCGCTGTGATCTGGTTCCAGATGCTGCACAACCAGATAATCAGGTATCTTTCCACCAAGCTCAGTCTCAAGGTTTTTCAGCCATTCCTCCGTCTTTCTCGCATCAACAGTATCCATAACTGCGATCTTCTCATCCAGGATCAGATAAGAGTTGTATGCCATGCCGTTTGGCACGATATACTGACTCTCAAACAGATCCAGATCATGATCATCACATCCTATGTAACGAACTGCCTCAGATATCTCGATTTTACTCATGCTACACCTCCTATACTAATATCACTCTACTCTTATCAACAAACAGCCATGTCCCGGGATTTCCTCGGTTGACTTTATATTGATCTCTCTATGATCCCAAAGTTCCACCGCAAGTCCATCTCTGTTGCTCACAAACGGTTTCGGGCATATAGAAGTCGACGCCACCGATATATTAAAGATGCCAACATACTCAGATCCGTCATATCTGTCTCCGGCTCTCCACACGATAACATCATTGTCTCGGTAAACCTCTCTCGCTCCGGATGATACCTCCGTAAGCCTGAGAACATCGATATTTGTCAGCAAATTGATAGTCTCCTGGTCAAGCTTCGACAGCTCGGAACCGATCATCAGAGGAGAACGGCATATACACCACAAAGTGAGCATGGTTTTCTCCTCATTTATAGTGAATCTAGTCCTGCGTTCCTCTCCAAATCCAACTCCTATCAAACCTATGGGAAGCATATCACAATCCGGATATCCCTGATCTGAAGCCTTCCCCTGCCATGTCTTACATACGTCAAACATGTCGCGGAGCTGATCCCAGTTGTCCCAGAAGTCGTCAGTCACTCTCCACATCTCAGCATTTTCTCTGTAGAAATCGCACTCCTCCGGGATTGCAGGTCCAGGTGACAGACTGAGCACGATATCCCTGGAGGACTTATCAATCGCTCTTTTCAACATCTGTGTCTCAAGTTTCGACGATTTTGCATCCATCCTACAGATGTCATCACACTTGATAAAGTCAACTCCCCACTCCGAGTAGAGCTCGATGAGAGAGTCATAATACTCCTGCGCTCCCGGTTTTTCCGGATCTACACCGTACATATCAGGATTCCACTCGCATATAGAATACGGATTTGCAATCTGATCCGCCGTTATCTC
>JAFSTZ010000078.1 GCA_017445525.1 Eubacterium sp. | reverse complement strand
TATAAATACTCCGGCTTACATAACAATACAGCGATTAATAATCCACTGCAACATTCCCCGATACATCATTGTCGTTAGTCACCTACCTCGCTGTCTGCTCCGCAAGCTGCCAGGCAGTCTCCACGGTATATACCGGCTTCTCGGGCTCGGCCTGTCCGCTGTCCGCTCCGGCGATCTCCCATACTTCAACCTGCGCGGACTGCATCATCGCCTGATCGCCTACTCGCGTGGTTTCTCCTGCATCTATAACAACCTTCAGCTCATCTTCCTGATAGGTCATCTCTATACTGTCGCCGCTGTCATCCGTTGACGGTATCAGCTCCCCACCAAGCGCATCCGCTGCTTTTTTCATATCACCGTGATACGCCTTGCAGGTCTCGATAACCTCGGTCGCACGCATCGCTGCTGTCTCCCTGACCGTACCATCCTTTGACAGACGGTCGGAATACACAAACGCCTGAAGACATATGGCCGCAGCAAACGCAAAAACCAGGATCATGATAAGCTGCTCCATAAGTGAGAGCGGCGCTTTGCTTCTCTGGTAACTCATATCATCCAACTCCTCCGCTGTCCTCTTCGCTCATATCCGAACCCTTGACTCCGTTTAAGAGGCTTCTGGCAGAAACAGTTATATGGTTCTCCCGTCCCTCTGTATCCTTTGCCGTGACTTTGACCACTCCATCCTCCATGGAGAAATCCAGAGCCTGGGCATCGAGTATAGGATACCCCTCCTGAGGTTCTATGTTGCTTCCCTTTACGGTCAGTATCTCGTATACGTGACCGTCATAAAAATATATCCTCTCGTCGTAGGGCTCTCCGTCTATATTTCTATATAAATGTAATGTCTTCACGCCGTCATCTGTTTTTGCGTTGACAAAACCGCCGACCTCAACCGACTCCACGGCATCTGACGAGCGGATCTTGGCCGCAACATATGAGGTGATGATCCTTCTGTTGTACGCGTCGTTGTCGCGGGAAACCAAACGCCTGTAGCTGTTTGCACCCAGCGCCAACACCGCGATGACCGTAACCGCAAAAATAGCAAAAAGCACCAGAACAAAGGCGCCTTCTATGTTATGCTGTCTGCCGCCCCTTCTCATGCTTCTTCCTCCTCGGCTATCTCCATGACACTTATCTGCGGCATGATGTTGTCCCCGAATATCTCATAGAAAACACCATACCTGTCATGATCTATCTGAATCCCATAATGCTCCTCGATATAATCAATATTCGGCGGATAAACCCCCTCCGTCGCATAGCAGGTCATAACAGCCTTCCTGACGGTAGTCTCCAGCTGCTTCAGGCTCTCATGCTCCTGCCGCCCGCCGATCTTCTCGGAAGCGATCACAAGCAACCCGGCCGCCAGCACAGGTACCACTATTATTATAATAGTTTTAATCAGTCCCTTCATTTCCTCACTCCACAAATATGTTCTCGCACATAAGCGCTCCCGGCACCAAACTGATCTATCCCCTATATCAACCTATAGATGACATGATATTTACCAGCGGCAGCATAACTGCGACGAGGATGATGCCTACCAGTATCGAAGTAATGATAACGATGGTCGGCTCTATCTTGCCAACCTTCCTCTCTATATCCATCTGCACGGCGTCATCCATACGCCTTGCGATCTCAGCCATCGCATCATCCGACGAACCGGACTTTGCTCCCAGATCCAGTATCCTGCAGTACGACGCCTCAAGTATCCTCTCCTCGCGGAACGACTCGGCCAGAGGCTCGCCCCTCTCAAGCCGCTCAAGACAGCCGTTATATCTCGTCTGAACCTTCTCAGTCGTATCCTGGAACTTCATCGCCGTCCTGAAGGAATCCTCGATGTTGAGACCGGAAGCCATACCCATCGCCATAGCCGAAGCAAATCTCGACTCTGCCATACGTCTTGCAAGTCCTACGCCACCGAACAGCTTTTTATAGAATCTTAAAAATGCTCCCCTGACTGTACGGCTTCCACTCAAAAGCGCAGCCAGTACAACTATGATGCCGAGTATCACGCAGAGAACCGGCATGATGTTGCCAAGTGCGTTACCAAACGACAACAGAACCTTGGCAGTACCTGTCATAGCGCCGCCCAGCTGCTCATATACTCTGTTAAATATAGGAAGTACTCTAACCAAAAGAACCACTATGATAACCAGCATAAGAACCATCAATATCACAGGGTACAAGATAGCGCTTCGGATCTGATTGGATATCTGAACCTGACTTTCATAGTAATCAGCCAGCGCGCGGAAAGACTGCTCCAGACGACCTGTCATCTCGCCTGTATCTATCATATCTGCCACATACTTGGGAAAGCATCCGGCTTCACGTATGGCATCGGAGAATGGACGTCCCTCGGCCACCACCTCTGCCATTGACTTTAACATCTCTTTGTTTTTCTTGTTCGGCTCATCCTCAGCCAGAAGATAAAGCCCGTCCTCAGTGCCTATACCGGAGTGCAACAGAAGTGACATCTCCAGACAGAAGGCAGATACATACTCGTTACTAAGTGCTCTCTTACTCATAAAAACTATCCTCTGTAATTTAGTTTTTTATCTGTAAAACTCACGCTTGTTCACAATTCATGATCATGTAATAAGCGAGATGACAGCTACTGTTCATGGTTGTAATTAACAGCTTTATTCTATATCAATAACTGTATTTCTTTTGATAATTATTTGCGTTATTTATATACTTCATAATACTCTTGCTGGACTTGCCCGTTGAAGCAAATGTGGGATCCATAAGCTTCCATTTATTTCCTGCTATATAGATAGCACCGGTGATCCAACCCTTCTTTTTGCTGAATACGTTTACCCAGGCATGATACTCCGAACCTGTATATCCGATAACGAGTTTTACGGGTACTCCCTGGCTCCTCAGCATCCCTGTCATCGTCGCCGCATAATCAAAGCATATACCCTTCTTTGCATCATATACGTTATCAAGTATCGGAAAGTAACCCGGCTGAACCGTCTTGGCTTTGTTGTTGT
>JAFSTZ010000077.1 GCA_017445525.1 Eubacterium sp. | reverse complement strand
TGCGTCTTTCTTTTATCATCGCATATCGCTATGGTCTTCGAGGAATTGAAAACCGGGATACCCTGTCTTTCAAAAAACTCTCCGAGAAGTACATCCTTATCCCATAGTATAACAAAGTCCGGCCTACCCCTGAGCCCGGGGAAAGAGTCAAGTCCGGTATCCACCAGACACCCCGTATTCTCAATCTTTGACAGAGTGACTCCCCTCTCCTTAGCCGAGTAAACCAACATATCAGCCAGTTCATCAAACTTGGTGCTCCAAAAGAAGCCATTTGTGATCAATACTCCTCGCACCGTAGCGCCTCCGTGCTCATAATAAGATAATTATTACCGTTAAAAAACCAATCAATCAGAACCATCATCTGTTACGCTATCATCCGCCCCGTCATCTCCGGCAAGAAGCGCATCAAAAGCCGGCATATCCATGATGATCGCTCTCGCCTTTGTACCTTCCTCAGGACCGACAACACCGGCATCAGACAGCTGGTCCATGATCCTGGCAGCTCTGTTAAAACCAATACGAAAAGCCCTTTGCAAAGCACCGATAGAAGCTTTATTTTTCTCTATGATAAATCTTCCGGCCTCCGCAAAATACTCATCCCGTCCATCATCAGGCACCGCCGCCGCATCCTGAGATGAAGCTGTTCCGGCAGCCTCTGCCTGCACGGTCTCTATGGAAGCTGTCACGGCGTCATCATATGAAGCACCGCCGTTTTCCTTCAAGAACGCAACGACCTTATCTCTGTCATCATCGGATACAAACGCACCCTGAACTCTGATAGGCTCAGGTAAGGTGACAGGTGCAAAGAGCATATCTCCGTTTCCGAGGAGTTTTTCAGCTCCCGGTGAATCTATGATAGTTCTCGAGTCGATCTGAGATGATACTGACAGCGCGATCCTCGACGGGACATTTGCCTTGATGATACCGGTGATGACATCCACAGAAGGTCTCTGTGTCGCAAGGACGAGATGGATTCCGGCCGCTCTCGCCTTCTGAGCCAGACGTACCACCGAAGCCTCGACATCCTTTGACGCCACCATCATCAGGTCGGCAAACTCGTCTACGATGATAACTATCTGAGGCATACGCTGATAGTCGGGATCATTTTTATCCTTAACCTTTTTGATCTTGTTGTTATACGCCTCGAGATCCCTGACTCCGAGCTCGGAAAACTTCTTGTAACGTTTTTCCATCTCGGCAACTCCCCACGCAAGCGCTGCGGAAGCCTTCTTCGGATCCTCCACAACGGGGATCATCAGATGCGGTATCTCTGCATACGCCATAAACTCCACCATCTTCGGATCGACCATGATCAGCTTGACATCGTTAGGGTTAGCTTTATAGATGATGCTCATGATCAGTGTGTTGATCAGCACCGACTTACCCGATCCGGTTGAACCTGCAACGAGGAGGTGAGGCATCTTTGCAATATCGGTAACTATAGTTTTACCGCTGATATCCTTGCCGACTGCAAAGGTAACCTTTGACTTGGCGTTCTGGAACTCATCGCTTTCTAACAGTTCCCTGAGTGTGATCGTCACTCTCTTTGAGTTCGGAACCTCGATACCTACAGCGGACTTGCCGGGTATAGGTGCCTCGATACGTATATCCGATGCAGCAAGACTCAGCTTTATATCATCCGCAAGACCGGTTATCTGCTTCACCTTGACACCCTGATCAGGTATAAGTTCGTATCTGGTCACACTCGGCCCGACGCTGATATCACCCAGACTTACACCGACATGGAAGCTTTCAAGTGTATTTTTGAGGTTCAGAGCAGTCTCCTTCAGCTCCTTCTCACTCATGGTTTTTCCGTCTGACTTAGGCTTGGTCAACAGATCAAGCGACGGAAACACATACGGGATCTCCCTCACAACAGGCTTTTCAGCTTCTTTTTCTATGGCCTCTACCGGATCCTCCGGCTTGTCATCTTTACCCGAAGCAGATTCTTTTTCCGGCTTTTTCGGCTCCGGTCGATCAACATCAGCTGTTTTCGCCGTTTCAGCCTCAGCGCTCCCGTCAAGCCTATCAATATCCATATCATGCAGTGCTCCGGCTGACACTTCTGAAACACCGGGAAGCGGATCAGCCTTCATCGGATCCGGTGCAAGAGCCGGAGCCTCCTCATGTTTTCCGAACTTCTCCTCAAGCTCCTTCTCAAAAATATCAGAGGAAGACTTATCTTCCCGATTCATCCCATTTATATGTATATTCTCAAGCTGTTTTTCTACATCTGTCTCCGGAAGCTCAGGCTTGACCTGCTCCAAAACAGCAGTTTTTCCCGGTTCCTTTTTTCTGGAAGGTTTTTCTACGGAGACACTGTCATCTGCATCTGACTCATCTGCGGTGCCGGAAAGATCCATAGGATCCGGAGCAACACTCTTCTTGTTCTTTTTATCCTTTTTGACATCCGTGCCTGTTGCATGAGCCTCTGCTTCCTGACGCATGGTAGGTTCAAATGTATGAACCTGCATAGCCGGTCTGGACTCATCCTGTGATTTCGGCATATCATCCGGCTCAACAGACTTTTCTTTCTCCCGGCTTATCCTCTCCGACCTTTCGCGTGCGCGTTTTTCCTTCCTCACGTCATAGCCATCTTTGATCTTTTTGTTTGCAGTCTGAAAAAGCAGCTTTCTGGAGAAAAGAATAAAAAACAGCACCAAAAGCCCGATAAGAAATATCATATCGCCGACACTTCCGAGCAGTTTTGACAACTCAAACGAAAGCAATCCGCCAAAGAAACCGCCTCTGGTATGATGCTCGGACGAGTAAGCATATGTCTCCCACACATTTTTAACATCCGAATTGAAAAACCACTGAACTATACCGCACAGAGTCAGATAAAATCCAAGACCGTACCATATCTTATGCCTTATCATCTCATTCTCGGCGTTCAGTATCACCAAACCACCGACCAGCACCAACAGTATAGGAAATATAAATGAAACCGCGCCGAAAAGTCCGAAGATAACACTGCTCACAGCATCTCCGACTATACCGCCGATACCAAAAAGGCTTATCATGATAAACAGGGACAAAACCAGGACGATCCAAAAGATAACCTCAGCTATTATGGGGTTCTTCCCCTCGCCGGCACTCCTCTGTCGTCCCCTGCTGTTCCTGTTCCTATTATTCCTGTTATTACTCTTTTTCTTCGCAGCCATCTTTTCACACATCCTATGAGCAGATACCTTTTTTTAGAAAAGCAGGAGCGTTCAAATATTAC
>JAFSTZ010000076.1 GCA_017445525.1 Eubacterium sp. | reverse complement strand
TTCCAGATGCTGGCCGTTCTTCTCGTACATCGCCAGAAAAAAGAATGGCATCATGATGATCATCATTCCTATGGCTGCAGTACTTGTCGGTGCTATCTGCTTTATCAGAAAGAAAGACGGCACCCCGAGGAGCGCCGCCACACTAAAGCAGACCAGCTGTCTTTTTGTCAGATTGAACATCACCTTGCTCTTTACCTTCGTAAGATCACGAGGCACTGAGATATATGATGCTGCCATAACTGTATTCCTTTCTTTTAGGGAACTTTTTTTCCTGCTCTCATACGCTTATGTTCCCTGTCAGTGCGCATGGAGAATGCCCTTGGCAACCGCTCCCGTCTTAAAGAGCGTAAATGCCAAAAGTATCGTGTATCCCATTACTCCCCATAAGGAGCCGATGATGTCCGTGGTAAATGCGATCGTACTGATAAGTACCGCATAGATTCCCACACACACCATGATCAGGAACCCCTGGAAGCCCAGTGCAAAAAGTGATCTTAAATAGTTCTGTCCGATCATGCTCTGCTCTTTGTTTCCAAAGGTCGCAAAAGGGATCGGCGCAAGACTGACCATGAGATAGATCTCGATCATTCTCGCGTATACGATGACAAAGATGAGTGCCGCTAAGATGTAGATCAAAAACTGCACTACAAACGACTGCAGGTATATCGAAAGAAGTGGTCCGATATCCATATCCTCAAGCGTATCTTCCATGTCTGCAAGCGTACTGTCATCTATCGCCGTGGAATCCGATATGATACCGCCCGACTCAGTGACCACATGCTGCGCCACATCAAATACCGCCATTGTGATATTCATCGTATTGGTTATAAGCATCACTGCTACAAAGGTTTTGAAGATCCATTTCCAGAAGATCCAGGTTTCAAAATGTGCCAGATTATTATGGCTGATGACCAGCTGGATCAACTCATAACAGGCTATGAACGTTAAGATGATGCCGGCGATCGGCATGATCACATTCTCAGAGAGAGTTGAGATCATGGTATAGACCGCTGGCTGAAAGTCGGCAGGAGATGTTCCCACCTCAGTTGCTATCGCACCGACCTGATCGTTTACCGACTGGAAGGTGTTACTGATATTGTCCATGATGCCTGAAACAAGCAGGTCGCGAAACCAGTCCTCGATTGACTGAAGTATGCTGTCCACTTGTTACCTCCTGTTCTTCCGGGAGCCGGGATCCTCGCCCCGGCTCCACATCTTTTACCGCTTCCTCAGATCAACCGAAGAGTCCGGAAAGGAGAGGTACAAGGGTGATACCGATGAGAGCAACACCACCACCGGCCATGAGCTGCTTCATGCCCTGGCTCTTTGCACCGGGGTTATCATTACCGTAACCTTCCATGAGGTTGATCGCTCCCCAAATGCCGAGACCTGCACCAAGTGCAACTACGAGTGTCTGAAGTACGCCTACCGCGCTGTTGAAAAATTCCATGTTCTTAAAAACCAAAAACGCAGATCATTGTTATTTTGTTCATTTTGGGTTGCAGACTCCGGATATAAAAAGGGCTGTTTTATTCAGCTCTTTTCAACTGCGTTTTTGGTTATCCTCCTTTTGTAATGTTGATTTATCCGTCGTCTGCATTTGCAATATTCAGTTGTCTTTCCCCTGACCCGTCGACTGATCATGGGATATGCGCGCATAAGAAAAAGCCCTCAGGAACTTCCCGGGAGCTTATTTCACATAATTGTTTGTGGAGCGCTACTCCACCTCGACTACTTCGTATTCGTCGTCAGCTTTCAGTATTAAGTTGTGATTCAGGAACTTCTCGATATCGAACCAGTTCCTTTTGTCTGCATCCGCAGTGAGCGGATACTTCGGATGCTGCGTCAGATCATACTTGCTTGACAGAAAAGGTCTTACGCCACGGATCTGCACGATACATTTACCGCCGTCCATGACCGCCAGTTCATCGATACTCATAAGATCGTGACCAAGCTTCTGGTAGTTCATGTTATAACTCTGGCTCGTTCCCCTGGTCTCCCCTGTGTTATACATATCAATAGTCTCTTTACCGAGTGTGGTGTTGAGGTCCTTAAGGGTCGTCTGCTCAGAGCCTCCAAGGAATATCTGAGAGTCACAGTTGCCTATGATCGTGTCAGCGTTATCCTTGTATATCGCTTTTAACTGCGACTTTGCCTGCAAGACAAGCGCCGCAGAGATCTCACGGCTTCGTATCGTTGCCATGAGTTTTTCCAGGTTCGGAATCTGTCCGATGTTTGCCGCCTCATCGATAAGGCAACGTACATGCACCGGTAATCTCCCGCCGTAAACATCATCTGCTTTTTCACATAACAGATTGAATAACTGTGTCTACACCATGCTGATCAGGAAATTGAAAGTCGCATCCGTATCCGACATGATCAGGAATAATGCAGTCTTCTTATCTCCCAGCGTATCAAGCTCCAGCTCATCGTATGCGGTGATCTCACGAAGCTCCTTTATATCAAAGGGAGCAAGCCTTGCACCACAGCTCACGAGTATGCTTTTCGCGGTTTTGCCGGCACTCAATTTATAGTTCATATATTGCCGTACCGCAAAGTGATCCGGCTCTCTTTCCGCGAGCTCGTCAAACATAAGATCCACGGGATTTTTGAACTCTTCATCATCCTCCCTGACCTCCATCGCATTGATCATTTCAAGCAGCGTCGAGAAGTTCTGTTCCTCTTCCGGTGCCTCATAATGGATGTATC
>JAFSTZ010000075.1 GCA_017445525.1 Eubacterium sp. | reverse complement strand
GTTCTAAAGAAAGGACGCCGGTCGTTGGTAAAGATGCATCAGTGGATCGCTCTTTTGGGCAGACGGCGGTTGAGACGGAAACTGCTGCAGATGATAAAGTGCAGGTAGACTTCGGTATCGATGATGGTGGATCGGAGGACGAGCTTTCCGGTGAGACGCTCTCCGGTGCCTCTATCATCTCCAGATTTCGCGAGTGCGGATGGCTGAGACCGCGCGAACTCGGCAGAAATGGCGAGTATATCGTCGAGATAACCACTGACTGCCGGCGCATCATGGATTTTTTCCACAAGCTGACTGAGCGGCTTGACGATGGTGAGATGTCGAACAGGATTTTCTCCATGTACGAGATATGTGCAGCTGCTTTTGAGGAGGACAACGCCAGGCGGGAAAGGCCTTATGCAAACATCCTTTTGCCTCTGATGGAGAACGCTACCGGTCTTAAGAATGAACTGGCTGATCTGAAGGAAAACATCGCTCACATCATGAAATCTGTTATGGAGTTTCAGGATCTGAACAGCTTCGGTCAGTTTTTGATAAGGGATGAGATGCTGGAGAGATTCTTCAGCGAGTATTTTTTTATTAAAAATAATGGCATGATACCCACGCAGCTCGCATTTATACGAGAACGCGTGAGGAGACTCCGTTCCGACGACATGTATGACAAGATGATAGAGGAGTGCATATCCAGGCTTGAGTATGGTTATGATGAGGCCAGGGAGCGGATCGACAACTATTTTTCTCTGATATCTTATTTTCTGAGTGATGAGTACATGGACAACATGGAGCTCATCGATCGCAGGATCAACACCTACTACAGACTTGCCAATACACGTATAGCTCTGATGACGAGCGAGGGCGTGAATATGGAGAATGCTATCCATGAGTTTTTGATGAAGCTTTCATCCATGGAGGACGCGGAAAGATCTTCCGTGATCAAAAAGGTGGGTAAGGCGGTTCGGATCAATCCACATAAATATATCGGCACGAGATCGTTTGAGAGGCAGGAGAGGTACGAGCGAGATCTGAGCAACATCGGGCTTGAGCAGACGGATATCAGTGATGAAGAGCTGGCTGATGCGACCGGGAAGATGTTTGAACAGGCTCCGAATAAGTATTCCGTAAAGAGAGTCTCGGCATTTATAGACGGCGTTATGGGAAACGACGATGAGTGGCAGCTTAACGGACATCAGATAAATGAGCGCAGTGAGGCTCTGATGTATGCGGGCGTTATGGCTTATCAGGCGAACGATGAGTTTCCGTATGATGTTGAGGTCGATGAGGAGGAGACAGATGCAGGTCTGGCATATATATCTGATATAAAGGTTAGGCGGAGGGCGTGATATGGATTTTCCGGATTTTGACAGGATGAGCGATGATGAAGCGCTGATGTTTAAAAAGGGCATCAGAAAGCTGTTGGACGTGACATTTATAGTGGGTGACAGGGATGAAAAGCTGTATAACTATTTCTCGTCGGAGTCGGTTTTGTATGATGTGAATGCTTACCTGTCCGTGATCGGTTACAGAGTGATCATAGATGAGCAGTTACGTGTCATCATGATGACTTCGGGACTTGAGGAGTCGGATACTCCCGGACTTAAGCGTGCGAATCTCCTGAAACTCGACAAGAACCAGGTTCAGCTGCTACTTGTACTATGGTTGTTTTATCTCGAGAAGATGGGATACAAGGAGCCTGTTTTTGTTACTGTCGGTGAGATCGTGGATAAATGCAAGCTTTACAGGATAAATCTCAAGCCGGCTGACTTTAAAAAGGCATATGCTATATTTAAGAGGTATCAGCTCATACAGTTTTCCGGTCAGGATATAACCGAGGATACGGCTGTCGAGCTTTATCCGTCGCTGCAGTTTTGCATGGACACGGAGCAGTTCAAGGCGGTTGTCAGGGAGTATGCACCGGAGAGCATGGAGGAGATAACTGAGGATGAGTGAAGATAGGATGATAGTAAAAAAAGCCCTGAAAAAGGTTCATCTGGTGAACTGGTATGGCTTTATAGATGAGGTCGTACCGATCGATGATGACCTGACTTTGATAACCGGCGAGAACGAATGCGGCAAGTCGACCATTCTCGATGCGATAAAGTATGCTTATACGGGCGATACTATTTTTAATAAATCCTCTGCCGGTGCATCACAGGGGATAGGAAAGAGGGATATTCCTTCGTATACGAGGTGCCTTATCGATGCGAGCGCCGGTATCTATGCCAGACCGGCAGACAGGATCCCGGTCGTTTTTTCGCATATTGCCATGGAGTATCGTGACGAGCTGGAAGATAAATCTTTTGTTCTCGGTGTTATCATCGAAACCGGAGCTGAGGATGTCCGCGGCAACTACTGGTACGGGATTGACGGGATGACGATCGACAGGTTGTCGCTGGTGTACGAGCAGGATGGTGTGAAAAAGCCGCATGACAGTGTGTCATTTGAGAAGGCTTACAAGGTTCCTCTGTATGGGAAAAAGCAGGGCATAGAGTTCTTTATGCAGATGGTGGGGCTGCGGCTTCCGTTCAACGAAGTGAGCCGATATCAGAGGAAGCTTCGCAACATCATGACGTATAATCCCAATGCAAAGATACGAGAGTTTATCAGGGAGTCAGTGCTCGAGGAGCATGATATCAATTTTGACAAGCTTCGTGATGCAAAAAACAGCATAGATGAGATCACGAGGCGGCTCGATCTTATCAAGCATGAGATCGCGGATCTGGATGATATCCTGACTAAGTTCAGCGATATGGACAGGCTGGAGACCAGATTATTTATAAACAAGATCAAGCTTGTGTACAGGGATCTGCGTACATATGCTGACGAGTGTGAGGCTCTGAGGGATGAGATCGGACAGACTGAAAGAGAGATGTCAGTGCTGTCTGAGGAGATCGAGGGGCTGGAAGTCAGACAGAGGGATGTGGATGATCTGTATATCACGGCCAGCAGAGAGCTGCAGGAGTCGGATATGGCGAGGGCTATCGTCACGACGGAGTCAGAGGTGCAGCGTCTGAGGGACGACGTATCCGGTTTGGGGGATGCATGCAGGTCTATAGCTGAGTTCGAGGATAGTGTAAGGTCAGTGAGGGCTCTTTTGATGGAGCAGGATTCCGGGTTGGATGGAGCTGCACCAGATGGTGTTGACCGGTCGGATGGGGCTGGACAGGGTGGTGTAGAACAGTCGGATGGAGCTGGACAAGGTGGCGAGAGCCGGTCGGATAGTGCTGACCGGGCAGACGGCGGGGATCGGTCAGTTGGCGCTGATCAGTCCGATGCTTATGCGGATCTGTCTCTGCCGGCGGAGGTCAGTCTTACTTCGGATCAAACTGATACGGCGTTAAAAACCGGATATATACAGGCTATGAGAACACACATCATGTCTGTGAGAGATGAGAATATCGGGATCAAGGCACTGCTGTCGCAGAAACTGTATCGTGTGGATGAGGAGCTGCGGCACGAGAAGGATGTCATAGTGTCTTGTGATAAAAATAAGACGGACTACTCTTATGCGTCCGATCAGATGGCACTGATCAACGAGATAAATAAGACCTTCGACAGGGAGGGCATAGAGGAACGGGCGCACATGGCTTTTGAGTACGTGGTTGCACTAAAGGACGAGTCATGGCGTGATGCCATCGAGGCATTTTTAGGCAGGCACAGGTTTGCTATACTGGTGGAGCCGGAGTTCTTTGATATAGCTGACAGTGTTCTGGATTCTTCGAAATACAGATATGTTGAGCTGATAAATACCGGGCGCCTCATGAAGGGACGCAGAGAGCCGGTGGAGAATTCTGTTTTTGAGAAGCTGGAGATCAGAAATGAAGTGGCAGCGGCTTACTTTTCTTACTGGCTTGGCGGGATCGTTGCAACCACAAAAGAGGATGTGAAGAATCACGACAGCGCTATGTCCAAAGAAGGCAAGCTGTCCAGGAATATGGCTGTGACATATATCAGGACGAGGAAGCTGAAGACCTACTGCCTGGGAAGTGAATCTATCGCTCTGAACAGAAAGAAGGCTGAAAAGAGGATAGAAAAGCTGAGCACAGAGAATGAGGAGTTGTTTAACTAGGAGGCTGCTGTTAACAGCTTTTCCGAGAAACTTACCGAGGCACTGTCAGAGTTCAAGGACTATGATTTCGGTGCGCCGGAGAAACTGCGTGAGAAGACTGCCGAGTTGAAGAGACGTGAGGATGAGCTGAAGGAACTCAAGGAGGCTCAGAAAAATAACGCTGAGTATATCGCTCTGAGTGAGAGAGTAAGCAAGCTCCGTGATGAGATAAATGCCATCAGAAATGAAAAAGCGATAAAGGATAAGGAGCTTGCAACAAAGGATGGTAAGCTGCAGACATGCAAGGAAAGGCTTATCGAGAAAACAACGAAGCTTGACAGAAAACAGGAGGAGTTTGACGGATATAAGGATTCAAGACCTTCTGCAGCTGAGACTGCGGTGAAGGAGTACGACTCATTTTTATCGGGAGAAGGCTCGGGCGATGTGATAAAGCCGGTGACACTGGAGCGAAATGAGAGAGACCTGAATCGTATCAAAAGAGAGGTTGAGGTAGCACAGATCGCATATAACAACAGGCGAAGTGAGGCTGATCAGCTGGCGGTCGGACTTGACAAGGAGGCTGTCTATCTCAGACGCCGGGAGAAGATCTGGGTGGATGATCTGCAGCAGATCCAGGAGAAGTTGAAAAGTCAGACTGACCGGTACGAGGATATTTTTAAAAGAGAGTTTGTGCTGACGATATACGAGATGGCGAAGGATGCCAGAAGGGATATAGGCGAGATAAATAAGGAGCTGCGGGAGCTGAAGTTTGAAACCATGTACCGTTTTGATGTGAGGTTTCTGAACGATCAGACTGACTTTGCGAAGATTCTCAGGTATGCTGAGTTTTTGCAGGAGACGGGTGATATGGGCGCCGGTCAGCGGACGATCAC
>JAFSTZ010000074.1 GCA_017445525.1 Eubacterium sp. | reverse complement strand
CAGAGCGGTAACTATCTTCATCTCGGATATATACTCGTTCTTCTCCGCGCCGTAAGCCGCAGGTCCTGAAAGCAGTGCACAGATCATAAGAGTAGCTATGATAAATATCGGTTTTCTCGTACTTTTCATAGGCGACATGCACCCCCTCTCTTGTATACGCATATAATATCACGACATGCGTTACAAAAGAGTTACACAAGAACAAAAGTTACTATTCACACACCGTTATACCTCAAACACAACATCGTCACGTCATCGAACTGCTCCGCATTACCTATAAACCGGTACACATCCCTGTCGATGTACATAAGTATATCATCCGGCATGGCATCAGTATGTTCGTTGAGCGTTTTGAGCATCCTGTCTACCCCGAAGAGTTCCTCGCTTTCATTTGTCGCCTCCGGCACACCGTCCGTATAGACAAAAAGCATCGAACCCGGCTCCATCTTCAGTTCATAGTTTGCATATTTCATTTTTTTCTTGCCGCCGATGACAAAACCGTGCTCGTCGTTGATCAACTCATAGCCGCCATCAGGAGATTTCAGCACGGGCTTTTCATGCCCCGCGTTTGCCGCGGTCAGCACGCCGGTCCTCACATCAAGTATGCCGAGCCATACCGTAACGAACATCCTCTCCCTGTTGTTGGAGCATATCAGGTTGTTTACATCCTCCAGTATCGTTCCGGGATCTCCTCCGAGGATGGTACGGCTCTGAATCATGCTTTTAGCCATCATCATAAACATGGCTGCAGGCACGCCCTTTTCCGAGACGTCCGCCATCACTATGGCAAGGTGATCATGATCCGTAAAAAAGAAATCATAGAAATCACCGCCCACCTCCTTGGCAGGCGTCATATCAGCATATATGTTTATCTCCTTACGGTCGGGAAACGCAGGGAATATATTGGGCAGCATATCCGCCTGAAGCTTTGTTGCCATATCAAGCTCCATGCTCACGCGCTGCTTCTCTTCATTTATACGGTTATTCTCCCTGATATAGCCTATCAGCTCGCGGTTCATCCCCTCGATCGAACGCGCCACCATCTCTATCTCGTCTCCGGTGTCAACATCTATGACAACGTCCCTGCCGCTGTCGATGTTTTCGACCATCTGATCTACAGCCGTATTGATATTTAATAGAGGATTTATAATCTTGCCCCTAACAAACGCGTAAAAACCGGACATCGATAAAACCATGATCACAAACAGTGCACCGAGCAGTGATATAAGGATCCTCAAAGCTCCGGATCGTATAGACGGCATGAGGATATCAGCTTCGACCAAAGCTACGATCCTTCCGTATTTATCCTTTATCGGGGTCATAGCAGCCGAAAGATCTATATCACCATAGCTGTATGTGGTAAACTGCTTCTCTCCGGTCCGGTACGCCTTAAACGCCTCTTCTTCCGGATAATCCCCGTCATAATACCATGTATCCAAAAGCGGTCTCGAATCATCGTCCGCCTGGGCATCCCATACATAATGAACGCCTTCTTCGGTCGGTATAAATACATAAAGATACCTGAGAGAAGATGTACTTACCATCCCCTGCATTATCTCAAGAATATAAGTATAGTATTCGTCTGTTTTACCGGTCTTCATATACTCACGTACTTTATCCGGTTCTATATTTCTTGCCAGTGCATCGGTATATGAAAAAGAAAAATCCTTATATATATTCAGAATCTCCCTCTGAAGTATAAGCCCCACGATAAGAATTATAACTGCCATGGTCACGACAAAAACACCCACCAGCTGAATGGTAGTTTTTACGATGAGCTTTCTCTTTCTGACCTTATACTCCTGCTGCTTCATATCCCACTCCTCAGATCACGGTAAGTGCATGTAAAAATCCCGTCATCTCAAAAATATCCCAGACTTCACTGGTCAGCTTCCTGACATTGAGCTCTCCGCCATTTGCTTCCATATCCTGAGCCGTCTCAAGAAATACCCTTAATCCCGCGGATGATATATATATAAGCTTTTCGAGATCAAGTATTATCTTTTCCGACGACCCCACATACTTATATATCTCCTCCCTAAGCTCTACGGAAGAATTTTTATCGAGTCTTCCGTCGAGAAGAATAGTCACCTCGCTGCCGTTTTGTTCTGTTGTGATATTTAACATGGTTTCCTCCTTTCGTATACTGCCCTGCGATCATCTCACACTCACAAGCTGTTCTCGATGTCCCAGATATATTCCTCACCCCAGCTGTACTGGTTCATAAACTCGCCGTTGTACGCTCTTATCGCCGCCGGGTTTCCTTTTAAGAACTCATAATAATCGCAATTCACCATATCGGTCCTTAAGCTGTACTCATTTCTGTTGTGGATGAGCACGTCCTCCATGCCTATCTCCTTTAAGCTTTTTTTGAGTTCGAGCACCAGCACGCGTATATAGGATTTTTTGGAGTCGCGCTCCTCGTCCTCCCACAGGACATCACAGAGCTCGTTCTTTGAAGCGCTGGCGCCGTTCTTTGCCGTCAGATACGCAAGTATCTCCTTTGCCTTGGTCCTCGAAAACCGCATCGGCTCACCGCCGTACTCCACCTTGAACTCACCGAAGCAACTTAGTGTGAGCTTATCCGGATCCGTATCTGCCTCGATCGGGTGCGTGAGATGTTCAAGCTCCTCGCGTATATCCTCCGCATCCACCGGCTTCATGAGATACCCGCCTATGTGAAGCTTGTAGGCATCTACGGCGTAGTTCGGATACGCGGTCGTCATGATGATGTTGACATCGCTCCTTATGTCCTTGAGCCTTTTGGCTGCCTCGAGTCCGTTCATGCCGGGCATCTCCACATCAAGAAAGACCAGCGGGATATCGTGCTCCGCAAATATCTCAAGAGCCTGCTTCCCGGACTCGGCAAGAAAGATCTCGGCATCCGGTATGACCTTTTTAACTTCCTTCTCCATACCGGATCTCATCATCTTCTCATCGTCAGTTATCAGTACCTTCATATGTCCGCCTCCTGCTGTCATACGCTGTCTGACCGGGTCTGCCGTCCGCGCTCCTGTCTGACCATGCAGCCCGCACTCACTCCGCCTCCGGTATGCTTAGAACTATCCTTGTCCCGACGCCCGGCTCACTTTCAACCTCCATGGTGCCGCCGCACATCAGTTCAAGGCGTTTCTCAGTATTTACAAGACCGATATGCACTCCGTCCTTGTCACGCGCCTTCTCCACGTCAAAGCCTATACCGTCATCCTCTATCTCTACCCGGTGCATCCCGTCATCGAACCACGAACGTATACGGACACAACCCTCGGGCGGATCCTTTTTACGTATCCCGTGTCTGACCGCGTTCTCCACCAAGGTCTGCAGGCTGAACGCCGGAAGCAGGAAGTCCGTATCCCTCGCATCTACCTCAAAGCTTACCTGGTCATCAAACCTGAACGCCTCTACCTCGAGATAACAGCGTACCGTATCAAGCTCTTTTTCAAACTTGACATTGTCCCTCTCATCGAGTACGTCAAGGCTTCCTCTCAGATATCCCGCAAGACTCTTTAAAGCCTTTTTCGACTGTGGGATGTTCTCGTCCATGCCGTAATATATCCCCGTCAGTGCGTTATAGATAAAGTGAGGCTTAATCTGGTCGTGCAGGATCCTGATCCTCTCCTCCGCCATCAGGCTCTCCCTCTCACGTTCACGCTCAGCTATCTTGGCGGTGTAGTCCATCATGTGAGATCCGAAGGTAAACATGACGGAAATACATGTAGACAGGATGACCAGCGATATACCGTAGTTAAAATACTGAAAAACGAGCGAGAACATCGGAAAGATCAGCGCCGAGCATATGGCGAACCTTTCAAGCTTTGTCAGATCCTTGAAAAAGTTCAAAAGCAGTGCCAGTATCAGAAGCACGCCCAGTATGTAGGTAAACGCTATGAGACGATGTCCCGGAAGCCTGTAGTAGCGGTTGTTTTTATCAAAGTCATATAAAAAAGGCCAGACGGTATTTATAAGCACCATAACGATACCGATCACACCGATCCCGAACTCCATGATCCTCCAGTTTCTGATGGATACCGAAGCCCTTTTTTCTATAAGACTTGAAAAATAAGCAACGCCCGATATGATCACCATATACCCGGTGATAAATACAAGAGCATTTGCTATCCTTACAATATAAAAAGCCTCCGTCCCGACATGTCCACGGTAGGCTATAGCTAGTACATCCGAAATGAGCAGCACTGCATCGGCGGTGATAAACCTGATAAGTCCTGATGTCTTCTTCTCGTCAGCCCACTTGGTCTGCCATATGATGATGATGGCTATGATACTGAAAAAAGCCCCCCAGCCCTCTGTGACCATCTGGACGAATCTTGAAAGATCTGACATTCCTTCAGGTCCGGTCATTTCTCTTCCCCTGTCTTGCTTTTTTTCTTTCTTGAATAGATGATGTATATCACAAAAGGAACATAAGTAGAGAGAGGAAGCACGAATCCCCAATACTTATATGTCTCCGACTGTACGAGCGTGTTGAACACGGAGTGATATATGATCGACAGAGCAAGCAGGGCAAACGTACCGCATATAAAAAGCTTT
>JAFSTZ010000073.1 GCA_017445525.1 Eubacterium sp. | reverse complement strand
TGTTATGGAGACAGCCGGAGAGGGTGGCGCATGGGGTATCGCCGTACTGGCTGCATATATGGTCACAAAGGCTGACGGAGAGTCTTTAGCTGACTACCTTGATAACAAGGTATTTGCCGGCGAGAAGGGCGAGGAGCTCGCCCCGGATGCTGAGGGCGTCAAGGGCTTCGATGCATTTATCGAGAGATACAAGGCCGGTCTTGAGGCTGAGAAGGCAGCGGTCGCAGCGGTAGCCGATTAGGTACATGTGCTGATCAATCAAATCTAAGTACAGGTACAAGGAGGGATTAGATATATGGAATCAAGAGTAGTATATACCGAGGAAGTTGATGACGTGGAGGAGGCTGTCAAAGAGATATTTGACAAGCTTTCGGACTTTGAACTACAGAAAAACAGCCTTGCTATCATATTTTCAGAGGAGGAGATCGACTACCCCGAGCTTTATAAAGCATTGTCTGAGAGGTGGGATTTCCCGATCATAGGTTGTACTACGATGGGCATCCTGACAAGTGACGGCGCCGGATTCAAGGGAGACGGTATGTCACTGATGGTCATTACGGGAGATGAGTGCAGATTTGCTGCGGATGTCACTGAAGAGCTGACACTTGATAACTATCAGGGTATTATAAATGACATGTATCACTCACTTTCCGATCAACTTGGATGTGAGGAAAAGGTTATCCTCAGTTATGGTGTGTGTGTAACAGCTATGAATCATGTGTCAGGTGATGACCTGCTGAGAGCTACGGACTCTGCAGGAAGAGCTATGCCGATATTCGGCGGACTGGCATCCGATCGTTTCAACTTTGAAGAGACCAGAGTTTTCTGCAATGATAAGGTCATCAAGAACGGACAGGTCATCGCTCTTATAGGTGGGGATATACAGATCAAGTACCTGAGTGTAAACTCTGTAGAGAGTATGCCCAAGCCCAAAACCTACACGGTTACCAAGTCAAAGAACAACGAAGTTTACGAGCTTGATGGTATGCCAATGGTTGATCTTCTCGAGAAGGAACACTTTGAAGTAACAAAAACAGAGGTCATGAGAGACTATTTGCTGACTCCTTTTATAGCTACGGTAGAGAAGCCCGACGGAGCCAAGGTAAGGGCTGCGAGAAACCTTTCGTTTTTGGATCTGGAGAAACGAAGCGGGTTATTCCTCGGAGATATACCGGAGGGGTCCAGACTTGAGATCGGTATCGTAAAGAGAGAGCGTGTTACTCAGTCGCTGTCCGATGTTTTGTTTGATATGATGAAAGAGATCGATGAGTCCGATCATAAATATACTACCGTTATCTGTACCAGCTGTGCAGCGAGATATCTTGCACTGTCTACCCAGATAGATGAGGAGGCTGAGCGCTGGTTCCCTCAGATGCCGAAAGACTTAACATTTATGGGGATGTACTCCTATGGTGAGTTTTGTCCTGCTTCGGATGTAGTAGATGGCAAGGATTACAATATGTTCCATAACTTTACATTTACTATACTTGCAATGTAGAGCGGAGGATGATACCGGATGGATATGATTGAACCGGAAGAGCTTGCTACCCTGAAGCTCGAAAACAAAAAGCTGAAAAGAGAAAACAAGCATCTGCAGCGTGACAACGAGATGCTGCGCATGGCCAACGAGCAGGCGGCTCATATACAGGAGTTTGTTCAACGTGATAATATGCGCCAGCTTTTTTATAATAACCAGATGTTAAAGACATCACCTTACATCATGATCCTGACGGATGAGCACCTTCAGCTGGTGATGGCTTCCGAGATGTTTTTCCTCTTTACAGGAGAGGATTCGAGCCGTATAGAAAGCGGATTCGCCTTGGAGGATTCCCTGAGAAACTTTATGGAGCCCGAGGAACTTCAGGATTTTATGAAGCAGTGCAGGGATGCTCTTGCGGGCGAGTATATACCATCCTACATCTATACAAAGGATCTCGGCGGTCCGAAAAACTATCTTCAGATCACGATCCGCGCCATGAGAAATGACGAGGGCGAGGTCCCCGGGCTGAACATCATTTTTGTCGATATGACCGAGATGATAGAGGCCAGAGAGCATGCGGACGAAGCCAACAAGGCCAAGAGTTCATTTTTAGCGAATATGTCTCACGAGATACGTACGCCTATCAACGCCGTACTCGGTATGGACGAGATGATCCTCAGGGAGAGCAGCGAGCCGCAGATACGTTCGTATGCCGGCAATATCCGCCAGGCCGGCAAGACTCTTCTCGCGCTGATAAATGAGATCCTCGACTTCTCAAAGGTCGAGGAAGGCAAGATGGAGATCATCCCGACCAGATATGAGCTGGGTTCGCTTGTCAACGATGTTGTAAATATGGTCACCGAGCGTGTAAAGAAAAAGGGACTGGAATTAAAGGTCGATATCGATCAGGAGATACCACACGAGCTTTTCGGTGATGAGATACGCATAAAACAGTGTATACTGAACGTTCTGAACAATTCGGTCAAGTATACGGAAAAAGGTCAGGTCGGTCTGGAGATGGGATTTGCACGGATCGATGATCAACGTATAACACTGAAGGTAAAAGTTACAGACACGGGGATAGGCATGAAAAAAGAGGATCTGGAACGCCTCTTTGCACCGTTTACCCGTATCGAGGAAAAGAGAAACAGAAATATCGAGGGTACCGGCCTCGGGATGAACATTACCAAGAGTCTTCTCGAACTGATGGGGACAAGCCTCCATGTAGAGAGCGAATACGGTGTTGGATCCGAGTTTTCCTTTGATATCGAGCAAAAGATACTCAGCAACGAGCCCATAGGTGATTATGCTGAGAACTTCAAACACAGATATGAGGATGTGTCCGATGAGGTCTATAAACCTCAGTTTTATGCCCCGTCTGCCCGTATCTTGGTTGTTGATGACACTGAGACCAACCTGCTGGTCATCAAGTCTCTTTTAAAGGCTACCGGAGTACAGGTAGATACCGTCAGCTCGGGACATGAGGCCTTGATAGCGCTTGATTATGCTCAGTACGATATCATTTTTGTAGATCATATGATGCCTGAGATGGACGGTATAGAAACTCTTGAAGAGATGAAAAAGAGAGATGACTACGACAGATCAACGCATATTGCGCTCACTGCCAATGCTATATCGGGCTCGAGAGAGCGTTATCTGTCACATGGATTTGATGACTACCTATCAAAACCGGTTGATGGAACGCTGCTGGAGAAGACTATGATGCGTCACATCGATCCGTCGAAGCTTGCTTCCGAAGAGGAGGCTTTGGCATCTCAGGAAGCTGTCCCGCCGGACGGTCAGGGGGACGTGATCCCCGACTGGATGTGGACTATAGACGGCGTGGATGTCAGTGAAGGCATCAAAAACTGCGGTGATGCCGAGGGACTGATGGACATCGTCAGATCATTTCACGATACGGTACAGAAAAAGAAGCAGGATATAGTTGACGCTTATCGTGAAGAAAGATGGAAGGATTATACGATATTCGTGCATGCGATGAAAAGCTCGGCAAGACTTATAGGAGCCATGGAGCTTTCCGAGATGTCAAGGAAGCTCGAGGATGCCGGCAATGCTCAGGATATCGATTATATCAAGTCTCACTCAGATGAGATGATCTCTCTTTTGGAGCAGATCGATGAAGGGATGACAGGCTTTGACGAGGCACGCGAGAATCTCAATCCGATATCAGAGAGCCAGTTGAAGGAGGCATATCAGGTCATATATGATTTTTCACAAAAATATGACCACAAAATGATAGACGCGATACTCGATTCCATAAAAGAATACAGTCTTGAAAAGGAAGATGAAGAGGTATTTGCCAAGTTAAAAGATATGTTGATGGTTCTTGACTGGGACGGTATGACGAAGTTAGTGGAAAACAGAAGATAGCGAGGTGCTTATGTCGTTAGAAGATATTCTCAACATGGCAAAAAATCAAAACCAATCCGAGGGAAACGGAGATCAGCCTGCAGGAAATGCAGTTCAGCCTACGGGTACTGTTACCATCATCAGTTCCTCTGAGGGGTTCTTTACCAAGGGCATGGAGTCCAGGATCCATGAGCTGGATCTCAAGACTCAGTTTGCTACGATGGAAGAGAAGTCCAAGGATCTGCTCCGCATCCGTGAAAAAACCGGGATCTATGTACTGTATCTGCAGGATGACCTGGAGCAGAAGGTCTTAAACGATGTCCATGATATCCTGAATATTGATTCAAAAAAGGTTATCATCATAGGCGAGAGTGAAGAGTACAACGAGATCAAAAAGATCATACAGCCCATACAGATCCACAAGTGGTTTGACAGGCCGTTGGATATGGATCAGTTTTTGGATTGTATAAGAGCTTTCTACGAAGGCGACGGTGATGTCGAGGAAGATAAAAAGATCCTTATCGTGGATGACGATCCGACCTATGTACGACTGATCAGCAGATGGCTGACCGATGATTATGAGGTGAGCATGGTCACCTCCGGTATGCAGGCGATATCGTGGCTTGCCAAAAACACCTGTGACCTGATCATGCTCGATTATGAGATGCCTGTCCTGTCGGGTGCAAAGGTGCTCGAGATGCTCAGGAGCGATCCCTCCACCAAGACCATACCTGTCGTTTTCCTCACCGGTAAAAATGATGTCGAGACCGTCAAGGAAGTGCTGGATCTGAAGCCTATGGACTATATACTTAAAACTATAGACAAGGCTTCACTGCAGGGTAAGATCAAAAAGTATTTCGCCAATATGAAAAATGATTGATCGGTATGAAAACAGCAGACTGTCTGATGACAGTCTGCCGAAGTTGCTGCGGATGGCTATTGTCGCTGTTTGCGGCTTTTTTATTTATCCGATTTTGATTTTAGGTGTATAGTAGGTTCCCCAATTTGCGTTATTTATCTCGTCCTCAAGCGCTTCCAAATCGCTCTCGTTGCCGATGCTGATCAGCATACCTATAACTCCGAATGTCAGTGCGCTGCCGTGCTTTGCCAGAAGAGGCATACCATTATTGATTGCTACTGCACGTACACTGAGACCTGCAACCAAAAAGCCTACTGACATAACGCATGCAAAGCAGACGGTGATGATCCCCAGGACAAAGCCGCCTTTTCCCTTTCTTCTATCAGTCTTGTTTTTGGCTGACTGTCCGAGACCTATGGCACATATGCCGAGGATCAGAGCGATGCCCCCACCGATAACTCCGAAAAACGGGATCCCGATAAATGTCAACACCAAACCTATGATGCCGAGAGCGAGCGCAGAACCGGATGAGTTAGGCGGTATTACTGCGAGCTCTGACTCGTACTGGCCTGCCTGGTAGTATCCTGTCTGGTTGCCGTATGTTGCCTGGCCTGCGTATCCCTGCTGGTTGTTGTAGGCAGTCTGGCCGGCATAACCCTGCTGAGAGTAGTATCCGTTTTGACCGGTGTATCCCTGTTGGTTGTCATATGTGGTCTGCCTAGAATAACTCTGTTGACTGTCGTATGTGGTCTGGCCGGCATAACCCTGCTGATTTTCGTTTTCGTTCATTATATATGATCCCTCTGCTTTCTGTTGTGATAAAGACTATTGATACAAGAAATATATCATATTGTTAGGATTTATGCAAGTATAACCTCGCACGTATTCAACTTATCATGACTGAAACATGATCTAATCTGTCGCGGATAGTGGCTTGCGATATACTCGGTTTCTTTATTCGTCGCAGGAAGCAGCCTTTATCATGATAGCACATTCAACCCGCTTGCGTTGCAGGACGCAACCGATCTC
>JAFSTZ010000013.1 GCA_017445525.1 Eubacterium sp. | reverse complement strand
GTGCCTTATGATCAGAAAAATCAGGTTGAAAACGCAGAGATTTTGGAAAAATATAAAGACGTGGATCTGAAGCTGGTTCGTGATATCGATATGAAGATCGACGGACTGACTGAACAGACCCCGTTCTCGGAAGTGATCGACTCAGAGGAATACTACAATCGCCTGACAACACAGGAGAAGCAGTTTGTTGACGGTGAAAAGATAGCCGAGCTTAAACAGCTTGACGAGATGGAGACCACGGCGCTTCAAGCAGTGACCTGCATCAAAAGTCTGATAACTGACGCTGAGGATTTTAAGGTGCTTGGCGTGAGCGTAAAGGATGATACCAAGATGTCGATCTCATATAGGATGAAGATCAATTATTCCTATGTGGATGCTCAAGGGACTCTTAACAATAACACTACATACATATCTATGCTGAACGAGCAGGACGATGTTGCATATCAGAATGCTCTCAATTCCGGTGACCCCGATAAGTACATCAAGAGCACCGAAGATATGGATGCATATAACAGATGTGAGTCCGAGGAGGTACAGGTTGATCCCGAAAAGCTCATGTATTTCATGCAGTAAGAGGAACGGAACATGTCTCGTATGAAAACATTTGTAAAAAATGTATGTCTGATAATACTGTTTGTTGTTATAAATATAGTGGGAGGGGTGGTTGCAGAATCCCTCTCTCTTCCTATATGGCTTGATTCCGTCGGCACGATGGCAGCGGTGGTAGCTATCGGTACATGGGCCGGGATCGGAGTGGGTGCCGGCTGCAGTATATTCAGAACATTTATGTGGGGCGAGTCTTTCTGGTATGCCCTGGTCAGTATCTGTATCGCATTGGCGATCGCCAAGTTTTATCCCAAAGAGAAAAAGGATGCATATCATATATTATCATCAGCGGCGGGCACAGGATTTGTGGTCGTCCTTTTGGCTACCACGCTGAATACGCTCCTGCAGAACGGATACACCGGCAATGCCTGGGGAGATGCACTGTACGACATGCTGTCGCAGAATATAGATGTGCAGTTGCTGAAGACATTTTTGAGTGAACTGTTTGTAGAGATGCCCGACAAGGTGCTGAGTCTCGGTTTGGCAGCTCTGGGGATCGAGGGCGTCAGAAGGTTTCTGAAGTGGAGAAAAACCAAAAAGACTGCAGACGGAGAAGTCAAGGCAACTTTACTTTTGATGCTTTTGTTGTGCGGAGCGGTAGCGGGAACATTTATATCATATAAAAATATTCCGGCCAGGGCAGCGGACTACGCATCTAGTTTTGAATCGATCCTCTATGATGTATCGAGCGGCCTTGACACGGCGGAGATAAATGCTATCGCGCAGACACCGGACGGATATATCTGGGTGGGCTCATACTCGGGACTCTACAGATATGACGGTACAAAGTTCAACAGATATTATCCGAACGAGGAGATAAATACTGTCATGCAGCTTTTTGTGGACAGCTCCTGCAGGCTGTGGATCGGAACCAATGAAAGCGGTGTGGCGTGCTTTGATACAAAAACCCGTAAGATCAGACTGTACAAAATGGAGGATGGCCTGACATCAAACTCCATAAGATCGCTGTGTGAGGACGATGACGGAAACATCTATGTAGGAACTACGGAGACACTGTCGATCATAAAACCCGACGGCAGTATCGAGATCGGAACCGGAGATGATCTGTCATATGTCAGATGCATGGTGAAGGGAAAAGACGGGATCATAGCAGGCGTGACCAACTCGGGAGAGTTGTTTTTCATGCGCGATAAAAAGGTTATAGCAGATAAATATTATGACGGGGCTGAAGGAGTATACTATACTTCGGTCGGAACTGACGGAAAAGGCGGTTATCTGGTCGGAACCAGCGCAAGTCTGGTAGAGAGGATCAGATATGACGGGAAGATAGAAGTCAAATCATCTATTCCCATGAACGGGATAACTTATTTTAATACTCTGCGCTACTCGAAGAGCGACGGAGGATATCTGTTCAGCGGTGAAAACGGACTGGGACTTTTGTCGGATAATGACAGGATAACAGATCTGTCTACTGACAGTTTCAGGAACTCCGTATGTGATATCATCATAGATTATCAGAATAATATCTGGTTTGTTTCAAGCAAGCAGGGAGTTATAAAGTATGCCAAAACACCGTTTGAGGACATATTTGTAAAGATCAGGCAGAATCCTCGTGTGGTAAATGCTCTGCTTGTAAAGGACGGAGAACTGTACATAGGCATGGATGACGGCATGATAGTTCTCGATGCGAAAACAAGTATCAGGAGAGAGTATCCATATCTTCAGATGTTCAAGGGAGTCAGGATCAGGCATCTCATGGAGGACAGCAAGGGAAATATCTGGGTCAGTACTTACGGACCGGATGGTCTTGTGTGTATACATGAGGATGGAAGTCATGATATTTATAATGAATCTGTCGGTACGCTCGGAGGAAGGTTCAGACTTACGATCGAGCTGTCGGATGGCACTATACTGGCAGCATCAAATATGGGACTCACTTATATAAAGGACGGCAAAGTGGTGACCACTCTGGGTGAGGCGGACGGACTGGAAACAACGCAGATTCTGTCAATGTGTGAAAAGCCGGATAAAAATATCCTGGTCGGATCGGACGGAGGTGGAATATACGAGCTTTCCGGTACGGAGATAGTCAGTCACACAGGTATACATCAGGGTCTGGCATCCATGGTCGTGCTCCGTATCATCCCGTGCAGAGATGGTTATTTATATGTAACAAGTAATGCTATTTATTATGACAACGGAAAGAGATTAAAGCGGCTGAAACACTTCCCTTATACCAACAATTATGATGTATATTTAGCGGAGGACGGGACTGCCTGGATAAGCTCCAGCGCGGGAATTTATATAGTAGATCAGGATGAGTTTTTGGATGATAAAGAAGACTACAATTATGATCTTTTAAACCGTACCAGAGGCTTCTATACATCACTCACTTCCAATGCCTGGAATGCCGTATATAATGATGATCTGTTTCTCTGTTGCACGGACGGAGTCAGGAAGCTGTCGTTGACGAAGTATGCGTCTTTTGATAATACCTATTCCATCGATGTCAACAGGATAGTAGTTGACGGCGAGGAAGTGTATGCGGATAACGGGATATTTAGACTTCCGGTTGTGGCAAAAAAGGTTGAGATAGAGCTTGCATTTTTGAATTATTCACTGTCCAATCCACTGTTAAAAATATGGCTTGAGGGCGCCGATATGGGCGAGGTAGTATGTCATCAGAACGAGATAGTTCCGCTGGTATTTACCAATCTGTCCTACGGTGAATACAAGCTGAGAGTGCAGGTTTTCAACGGCGTGGATGATGAAGTGGTAAGAGATGAAAGCTTCAGTATAAATAAAGAAGCGCAGCTGTATGAGATGCCTTATTTCAGGATCTATCTTGTGTTTGTCATCGTGGCGTTCGGAGTATTTTTCGCATGGATGATCACCAGGCTCAGGAGTATGACGATCATCAACGACCAGTACGACGAGATCGCCAGAGCCAAGGAGGAAGCTGAGTACGCCAACCAGGCGAAATCCAGATTTCTCGCAAACATGTCGCACGAGATCAGGACACCGATCAACGCAATCATGGGTATGGATGAACTGATCCTGAGAGACGATGTGTCGCCGGCAGTCAGAGAGAGGGCGATGGATATACGTGTAGCATCCAACAACCTCCTCTCCATAGTAAATGATATACTCGATATGTCAAAGATCGAGTCCGGCAAGATGAATCTCGTAGCTGAGGAGTACTCCATGGCTGAGTTCCTCACGACGCTTGTCTCGATGATTAAGGTCAGATGTGATGACAAGGATCTGGTATTTAGGACGCGTGTGGATGAGATGACTCCGATGAAGCTTTATGGTGATGATGTGAGGCTCCGTCAGATCCTGTTGAACCTGCTGTCAAACGCAGTGAAGTATACCCCACAGGGAGAAGTTATATTCTCCATGAAGGTTACGAGCAAAACCGAACTCGAGGATGATACTATATCGCTGCCGGGGATATCCGAGGAGCAGGGGATCAAGCCGGACGGCACCAGATATCGCACCG
>JAFSTZ010000072.1 GCA_017445525.1 Eubacterium sp. | reverse complement strand
GATCCCGATTCAGAGAAATACAACCGCATGGTTGAGGAGATACGCAAAGAGCTGAACTTTACATCGCTGCAGTTCAACAGATTGGACGATATGCTGGAAGCAGTGGGGATAGATACGGATAAGCTATGCACCTACTGCTGGAACGGTCAGGAGTAGGTATACTGACATACCTCCACTGACAGTTCTGCGCAGTAGAAATATTATTCAGTAAGAGGTATTGGGAGATCAGTTACGGCTTTTGCTTTTTAGGTAATTTTAAGAATTTTTTGTTAAAAATTGCTTTTAATACTTCTTATATATAGTCGTAATTGAAACGAGAGTCGTATGCGCGGATGCCATGGGTGTCCGCCATTTCTCTGCTATAGTCTTTTAACGGATAAACTCTGAGGTCGACGTGGCTCTCGCGGTAGTCTGTGATGACCGGAACGAGCTTCGGCTTTTTGATCTCCACAGTATAAGTGTCTTCGAGGATATCCTCCTTCACTTCAAAGTTCAGCGTCAAGACAGCACCGATCAGGTTGTCGGGGCGATCCTGGCCTGAGATAAAGTTTCCGAGTGAATACGCACAAAAAGCTTTACGGCCTTCTGCCTCAACCCACTCAGCATCCTGTAACACGTGCGGATGTGTCCCGATGATCAGGTCAGCACCCCAGCTTGTGAGGTTCTTTGCCATCTCGCGCTGAGACTCAGTTACGGTATGGCTGTCCTCTATACCCCAGTGGCATCCGACGATGACTACATCTGCCTGCTTTCTCGCCTTCTTGATCTGTTTTCTGATGATATCCGTCTCATTTAACGTGATCACCCTTTTTTCGGACTCTTCAGGCACATCAAGTCCATTTGTACCGTAAGTATATGATAAAAATGCGAACTTTATGTTATCAACTGTTTTTATAGGAATCTCATTGTATTTGTCCTTTTCCACCAGTCCGGTCACCAGAGTATCCTCCGGCATCGAGTCCCAAAACTTCTCTGTTTCGGTGAGTCCCTCTATCCCCTGGTCGTATATATGGTTGTTTGATATCGAGAACAATCTGAAATTTATATCATACAGGTCTCTCACCACCTGTCCCGGTGACGAGAACTTCGGATAGGACGACGGCTCCAGCGTATCCGTGACCAGAGTCTCCTGGTTGATCCAGTTCATCTTCCTTTCTTTAAACAGATCAGCAACCCTCTTGTAGCAGTAGCTGAAATCGTATCCGCCCTTTCCCTCACGCTCAAAAGCCTGCTTGTAAATATACGAATGTATGAGATTGTCCCCGCATGCAGCAAAGCTGATCTCCGAGATATCATAATCACTATCCATCTCAGCCGCATCACCGGTGACGGCGGGAGCATTGTCCAGCGGACTGTATACCTCTGCCTTTTGCTGAACAGGAGGCTCCTCCATCTTGTGACTCGCCAGATAATATCCTGCGAATCCCGTACCTGCGCAGCCAAGCAGGATGAGCATAAATATCAAAAACTTTTTCATGTCACTCTCCAAAGATATGTATCATTTTTTAAAAAACCGCAACACAAAACATCTTCCTACGCGGTTTTCTACGTATTCTTATCTACTCGCATCAGTATAGCACAGCTTTTATAAAATCGCAACAAAATTTCCTTGCTACAGATAAAGATTTGTGGTAAAATACATTTATGTATGAATTTTTATAAGGAAACGGTTAACGCTTCCGGAATGGAGGAAATGATGGAGAAGCAGAACATCGACTGGGGAAACATAGGATTTGGCTATCAGAAAACCAGAGCAAGGTATTACTCTGATTATCGAAATGGCGCTTGGGATGAAGGACACATGACCGAAGACGACACCGTGACCATGAGCGAGTGTGCCGGCGTCCTTCAGTATTCTCAGAGTTGTTTTGAGGGATTGAAAGCCTATACTACAGAGGATGGACGTATAGTCACCTTCCGCCCCGATATGAACGCAGAGCGTATGATCGACACCACCAAGAGATTGGAGATGCCCTCATTCCCGAAGGAGAGATTTATAGAAGCCGTCGAGAAGGTTGTAGCAGCAAATGCCGACTATGTACCGCCCTACGGCTCAGGCGCCACGCTTTATCTCAGACCTTACATGTATGCGTCGGGTCCGGTCATCGGAGTTAAGCCTGCAGATGAGTATCAGTTCAGACTTTTCTGTACACCGGTAGGACCATACTTCAAGGGCGGAGCAAAGCCGATCACCATCAGAGTCAGCGATTTCGACAGAGCAGCTCCTCACGGAACCGGACATATCAAGGCGGGTCTTAACTATGCCATGAGCCTGCATGCGATCGTAGACGCTCACAACCAGGGCTTTGATGAGAACATGTATCTTGACGCCGGATCACGTACCTATGTTGAGGAGACCGGTGGCGCAAACTTTATATTTGTAACCAAAGACAAGACAGTGGTAACACCGAAGTCAGACAGCATCCTTCCGTCCATCACGAGAAGATCCCTCATGTATGTGGCAGAACATATCCTCGGACTCAAAACCGAGCACAGAAAGGTTGCTTTTGAAGAGGTTAAGGACTTTGCAGAGTGCGGACTTTGCGGTACTGCAGCCGTTATCTCACCTGTAGGCAGGATAAATGACCACGGCAAGGAGATCACCTTCCCGAGCGGTATGGAACAGATGGGTGAGGTTACCAAACAGCTTTATGACACGCTGACAGGCATCCAGATGGGACACCTTGAAGCACCCGAGGGCTGGATCCACGAGATCAAGGTGGATTGATACCGACGCAGCAGATTTTGCTGCAGATATGATGAAACTATAAATGCAGATCGATAGGTAAAGTATGGAAAACAAAAGAACTGATCTAATCAACAAATCGGATAATAAAGATAAAAATGCCGGCACATCCAGGCAGCTTTTTGTGATAAAGATAATCATGATCGTGTTTTTCCTGACAGGAGTCGTGGGTATCATAGTATCACAGATAGTGTTGCCGAGAGAGGGCGATGACTCCGTATTTTTCTGTGATAAATTTGAACCACAATGGACACAGGTCATGGAGGACGGAACCAAAAAAGCCGTTGATGTGAGTGAAAGACTGGAAGGTGAATACGGATCCGAGTTTGTCATCGAGACCAAGGTCACTGCCAGACTTGCAGCATACGGCTATCTGTGTGTCAAATCGATGAGGCAGGATGTAAAGATCTTTGTTGAAAACAAGCTTCGTGCATCCTACTCTACCAAGGACACCAGACTTTACGGCAACTCAAGTCCGGGCTACTATGTTTTTGCAAAGTTCAGCGCACAGGACGAGGGCAAGGTTTTAACAATAACCCTGCAGACACAGTCAGACTACTCGGGACTTGTCAAAAACATGTACTACGGAAGCCAGGCCGGCATATGGATGGAACTGGTCAGAAATGAAGGCCTCGAGCTCTTTGTGGGCATCATCATGTTCCTTCTCGCATTTATATGCGTTATAGTGAGCCTGATACTGAGATTTGCCTACAAGAGGAAAGATCCAAAGGGAGATCTGCTGTATCTCGGACTGACGGAGATGCTTGCAGGTACCTGGGTCATCTGCAACTCGGCTTTCAGACAGATGGTATTTCCGAATATTTCATCGATCGCCGACATGACATTTTTCGCATTGATGCTTCTGCCGCTTCCTCTGATGATATTCATGAACCAGGTACAGGAGGGCAGGTACTATAAGGCGTATTTTGTAGCATCCATCATCACGATCATCGATACAGTGGTTTGTTCACTGCTTGCTCTGACGGATACGGTTAACTATCAGAGATCATTTGTCGCCATATTCTCAGTGCTGTTCCTCACAGTGCTGCTGCTCGCCGTGACCATGATCATAGATGTACGGAAAAAGCGTGCAAATAGCTATATACATATCATCATCGGTATTATCGGGACGATAATCTGCGGTGTGCTGACGATGATCATCTATCTGACAAGATCGAGTCAGACCGGCGCCGCACTGATGTGCTTCGGATTTATATTCCTTCTGATCATGGCCATCATAAGGCTTTTGAGAAATGCCGTGACCTCCGAGAACGAGCGTCTCGAGGCCGTACGTGCCAACAGGATGCAGGAGGAGTTTCTGGCAAACATGAGCCACGAGATCAGAACTCCGCTAAACGCCATCATAGGTCTGAACGAGATGGTTATCAAGGAGTCGACAGAGGGCAATGTCAAGCAGTACGCCGCCGATATAAAGGGAGCCAGCAAGACTCTCCTCGGACTCATCAACGATATACTGGATTTCTCAAAGATAGAGTCCGGCAAGGTCGATATGACACCGGTTAAGTACTGGACCGCATTTCTCCTGACCGACAGCTACAACCTGATATCAGGGCGTGCCAAGGAACGAAACGTCGAGATGAAGGTCGAGGCTGATCCTACTGTTCCCGAGCAGCTCTACGGCGACGAGACCAGGATCAGGCAGATCATCACGAACCTGTTGACAAATGCAGTCAAATACACCAACGAAGGCACCATAACACTGAAGCTCAGCTGGAGAAAAACCAGCATCGAGACGGCACTTATGAGGATCTCCGTTGCAGATACCGGTATCGGTATAAAGCCCGAGGATCAGGAAAGACTATTCCAGTCATTCTCAAGAGTTGATGAAAAGAAAAACAGAAACATCGAGGGTACAGGTCTCGGACTCGTCATCTGCCGCCAGCTCGTGGAGCTGATGGACGGCAAGATCTGGGTCAAGAGTGAATATGGCAAGGGTTCTGAGTTTTTCGTAGAGATACCGCAAAAGATCGTTTCGGAAAAAGGTATGGGCGAGTTCAGCCCGCATACAAATCTTGCTGACGAGGAAACGATCTCCGCGTCCACTGACTTTACCGCTCCGGATGCGAGAGTATTGGTCGTAGACGATGTCGAGATGAACCTCAAAGTTATAAAGAATCTTCTGAAAGATACACAAGTCACCCTGGAAACCGCCATGAGCGGTCAGGAGTGTCTGGATATGACCAAGAACACCGGTTACGATCTGATCTTCCTCGACCACCGTATGCCGGAGATGGATGGCATAGAAACCTTCAGACTTATGAAGGAACGTGAGAACGATCCAAACGAGGATACGCCGGTCATCATGCTCACCGCAAACGTCGTTGCCGGCGCCAGAGAGAATTATATAAATGAAGGCTTCGTCGACTATCTGACAAAGCCCATCAAACAGTCGGAACTGAAGCAGGCGATGATCGACTATCTGCCGCTCCATAAGGTAAAAAGATAATTGATATGCAATCGAGTAGGAGGATTTATCCTCCCTACTCGTCCGCACCGCCCGCATGCAGCTATGCTGCAAATATCCTTATGCGGGCGTGTGCATAAAAAAAAGAAACGCCTTATCGGCGTTTCTTTTTTGATCACTCCGTCAACAACGCATCGCTGACTTCAACCTCATAGTGCTTCGACCACTTTGTGTAAGCATCCTGAAAAGCCTTTACCTGCTCATCGGACACCACCTGATTTCTGTACTCCGTGTCCATATCCTCATCTTCACGCTTTAAAACATATATGATATAGAATCCATCCGACTCCTCTATAACATCACTGACCGTGCCGATGTTACCATTCTGTGCAGCAGATAAAAGATTCTTTCTCGCATCCAGACTTCCGACCACTGTCTCTATCTCGGGCTTCTCCGACTCAAGCCTTGCGTGATAAAAAAAGCTTTTATCCGACGATGATATCTTCTTCTGCAGCTTCTCCATATCAGCCCGAACCTGCTCTCTGTTGCTGTCATCCGCTGCCTTGAATAACTGTTGCAGTTTTACGGCTGTTGCCGACTGATCCGACGTCACCTGCCCTGCAACAATATTGTACATCTTCTCTGCCAGCTTGTTCTCCTCAAATATCTTCATCATCTCGGGAGCATTTATCATATCATCCTTGACTATCTGCGGATCCAGCGACTCAAAAAGCTTGTTTGCATTGTAATCAGCGTCTTCCTTTTCATCCGCCTCGAGCACAACACCCTGTCTGCCTGCCTGCTTGGTGATAACCTTTACCTGGATGATCATGCGCAAAACGTCCTCTATCGCCTCGTGCCCGATAGTGTTTGTCTCATCGGCCGCCTGCTTCCAGACATCCGCGCCCAGTAGGCTGTTATAGAGATTCTCCATAAAGTAATAATAAGTCTTGTACTCACTGTAAGGCACAGCAGTGTTTCCAACTGCTATCGCGGTAGAGGCTGCCTGCAAAGCTCCGGCATCCACCTCCACAGCACGCTCTTTATAGTCATCATCGTCGGTTGCTTCAGCGCCGGCTTCGCCGCCCTGGCCATCCTGACTCGTTTCGCCGCTGTCCGCCGCTTTGGTATTTTCCTCTACAGCAGTACCTTCGGCTTTCTCCTCTTCACCACCACACGCAGTCATATTGAAAACAAGCGCGGCTATAAGCACCTCCGCTGCCAGTCTTTTTAATTTCATCTCTTTCCTCCTATTGTTACGATCCGTTGACATCAGCGCTCCGGGCATCCCACCAACCCTTCCAGTTTCTCAATAAACTCCCCCGCATTTATCAAAGTATCCCCCGAAACCTTCCAGACGAACATCGGCGGTATCTCCACAGGCTTGCCCGCACGGATGACCGTCCTCTCCGGCTCAAAGCGCAGCCTTCCACCACACTCCCTCACAAGCGGCGGGATCCCCATCGGATCTATCTTCGCCTGTGGATACATCGAAGCCCGGATCAAACCGTTGCTCTCCGTCAACTCCGTAACAAAGCATCTGTGTGCCGCCGCCTTTATCAAAGTAACCTTCAGAAGATTCTCCACCGATGTCGGAACCGCCCCAAACCTGTCGGTCAGTTCCTCCCTCATATCCATGATCTCTTCCTCTGTCTCCAGCTCAGCAATCCTTTTATAGATATCGAGCTTGACGAACTCATTTCTAATATACTCCATCGGGATAAATGAGTCAACCTTTATATCTATCGTTGTCTCAAATTCTTCCTCTATCGTCTCCTCGCCCTTCAGCTTTCTAAGCGCAGTCTCAAGCATCTTGCAGTAAAGATCGTATCCGACCGCCTCCATATGCCCGTGCTGCCCGGTACCGAGCAGATTGCCGGCACCGCGAAGTTCCAGATCCTTCATGGATATCCTGATACCCGAACCGAGCTCGGTAAACTCCTTTATGGCAGCAAGCCTTTTCTCTGCAACCTCCTTCAGCAGCTTTTCTTTTCTGTACATGAGAAATGCGTAGGCCGCCCTGCCGCTTCTGCCGACGCGCCCTCTCAGCTGATAAAGTTGTGAAAGCCCAAGCCTGTCGGCATCCTCGATGATAATGGTGTTGACATTCGGTATATCAAGTCCCGACTCAACTATGGTCGTAGCCACCAGGACATCTATATCGCCGGAAACAAACCTCAGCATAGTATCCTCTAAAACCTTTTCATCCATCTGTCCGTGAGCGTACTCGATCACAGCATCAGGAACCAGCTTCTGCAGAT
>JAFSTZ010000071.1 GCA_017445525.1 Eubacterium sp. | reverse complement strand
CCGGAGTGCCTACGGCTATACCATATGATATGGTAAAAGTCGGCGATAGCTACGGACTCGTATTCGAGATGGTCAAGGCGGACTGCCCTCAACAGAAAGTATATATCTTTCATATTTGGATCAGTTAAGCGACTGGTATGATGAGAGCGAGATTGAACGACTTAAGTGGTTTATAGGACAGATTCCGGCGAGAGATACGATGGTTCATGGGGATTTTCATACCAACAATATCATGGTTCAGGGTGATGAGCTGCTTATCATCGATATGGCGGATGAAGATAAAAAACACTCCGTCGAAGCTGCCAAGGCTTATCTTTTCCCACAAATGGATGCAATGTTAGAAGAACTAAACGAATTAGGGGAACACTGATAAAAGCGTTTCCCTAGATTTCGTCTGTGGAAAAAATGAGGCTTTCAAAGATGAGCGATCTACACATCTCCATCACAAAAAGAACTCAGATCGATAATCAACTTCCCATCTGATATTGCGACAGAAACCGGTTCGGAAAACGGATGAATACTGACTAAGTTGGAATCCTCAAAAGTAGTTGTTATGATCGTCTGATCATCCGGATCTACCATCCAATATTCCCTGACTCCGGCCTGCTCGTATTTTTTCTTCTTTCGGACAGTATCATGCTTCCTGTTAGTAGGAGATATAATCTCTATTATAAAATCAGGCGCTCCGATAATACGCCTGTCATCGGCAAGCTTATTCTCATCACATACTATAAGAACATCCGGCTGAACTATAGTCGTATCATCCTTTTCATCAAGCTGCACATCCACCGGCGCGATAAAAGGAGTACACTTATGACCGGATTTATCGATAAAATCACATATCTGACGTATCAGAGAAATAGATATGCTTTGATGAGTGAGTGTAGGTGCTGTCATCACAAAAAGCCTACCATCCAGAAGCTCGACTCTGGGAGAGTCAGGCATCCTGTAATAATCATCTATGGTATACAGTCGGTTCTGCTCAAGTGCGTTATCCTCCTCATATAGAGGGAGCTTCTGTGGTTTGACTTTCCGATCAACTGTCGCACCGGCAAACAACTCCTCCAGTGCCTGCATCGTCTCTCGTCTCGGCTGCTTTGTCTCGCCGCCAAAGATCTTCCTAACCGTACTAACCGGAATACCTGTCTGCTCCGCTATCCACGCACAACTGTATCCCTTTTCCGACTTTAACTCCATCATCTCCTGTAACTTCATAATATCCCTCCTTTGTCCGTTTATTTATAATAAATATACCATATTTATACCGAATTGTCAACGCCGAGATTATTTTTTCTATCCGGCCTGAACCATAACGGATACATGCATCCGACACCTGTTTGTGCATGATTTAACTGCAAATAATATCTTTTTTAAAAATTTCCTTGACATATCAAATCGACTGTGTTATAACTGTATTACATCAATTAGTACAGTTGAAAGGGGGCGATGCTCTTGATCCAGATAAATTACAGGGATTCACGTCCCATCTATGAACAGGTGATGGACTCTTTCAGGAACCAGATCATCAGCGGGGAGATGAAAAAAGACGACAAGCTCCCGTCAGTCAGAGAGCTGTCAGCCGAGCTTGCCATCAACCCGAACACCATCAGCCGGGCCTACAGAGAGCTCGAGCATGAAGGCTACATATACACCGCACAGGGCAAAGGCTGCTTCGTTGCGGAAGTCCCGGGAGCAGACAGCAGGATAAAGGAACTCAAGGAAAAGCTCAAACAACTTATAAGTGAGCTGAAGTTTCTGGGAGTGAGAAAGGAGGAAGTAGATGATTATTGGAACTGATCTAGTCAAGCGTTTTGATGATATAAATGCGCTCGACGGCACAAGTTTTCATATACAAAAAGGAAGCGTATACGGACTCGTCGGTCCAAACGGAAGCGGAAAGTCAACACTTATCCGTCACATCATGGGCATATATAAACCGGATGCAGGCACACTTACGGTCTGCGGTGAGGATCCCTACGAGAACATATCCGTCAAGTCGAGGATGGCTTACGTACCGGATGAGATATACTACACACCTTCGCAGACGATAGAGGATATGGCAAAGCTCTACGCCGGTGTATATCCGGAGTTCAGGATCGATCGTCTGCAGAGCATGACCGATATTTTTCCGGAGCTTGATATAAAAAAGAAGTTTAAAAATCTCTCAAAAGGTATGAAAAAACAAGCATCACTCCTTCTGGCTATCTGTGTGCATGCCGAGATACTGGTTCTGGACGAGCCGATGGACGGACTGGATGCACTCGCCAGAAACACCGTATGGAAGCTGATACTCGAGAGTGTGGCAGCGCACGAGACAACCGTGCTCATCTCGTCACACAACTTGAGAGAGCTTGAGGACGTATGCGACCACGTCGGCATCATGGATCACGGCCGCATCATAGATGAGCGCAACATCGTCGAGTATGATGAGATGTCACTTGAGGAGATGTTTATCAAAGAGGTAGGAGGTGAATCTGATGCAAGAAACGATGCGATCAAAAAAATCCTTCTTTAATAAGGCACTTTTTATAAGTGATATAAAAAAGCAGGTAGTACTGTCGATAGGGCTTTTACTGGCATTCATACTTGTTGTGCTGATACCGGGATTTCTGGGCAGCTATGACCCGAGAGTTATCGAGTCCATCATGTGGTTTTTGAACCCGGTTCCGATAGCTATCCTCGCTGTGATATATGCCGTGATAAGCTTTTCATATATGTATAAAAATACCGCGTCACACATGCTTCACGCTTTGCCTGTAAGCCGCGAGGCGCACTTCATCAGTCACTATCTGGCAGGGCTGATCATGCTGATCATAACTGTGCTCGCATGCGCATGTCTCGTTGTCATAAAGTCGGATCTCTTCCAGGGGATAGCGATGGGAGGCATCCTGACAGCCATGGTGGAGGTCGTATTTTTCTACAGTCTCGCTGTATTTGCGGTGATGGTCTGCGGCAACAGTGCGATAGCTCTGGCGACCTACATAGTGCTCAACTTCCTGTGGTTGTTTATAAATGTTATCATGTCGATGATCAACTATTTTATATTGTGGCATCCGATAGTAACACATCACGGCATCAACGATATATTCGGACTGGCTACAGAGCCCGGGCTTGATGCGATGTTCCCGATCATCTATTTTTTGAGACATATAAATGCAAACAGCTTCACATCCACACTTATCATGCTTATACCGGCTGTTATATTGACAATTATTTCACTGATATTATATAAACACAGAAGGATTGAGAAAACCGGTGAGCTGGTCGCATTTCCGTGGTGTGCGGTGGTATGCCGAGTGATGTTTACGGTATGCTTTGCCGGAGTGATCACAGGGATCGTGCTCTTCTTCGCAGGCACATCCGGACCGGGTATAGTGACCGGAGGAGCCACTCTGTATATAACACTGTATCTGACTCTGATCATCGGCGGCGCAATAGGATTTATCATAAGTGAGATGCTGCTGCAAAAGACGATCAGGATCTTTTCAGGGAAGAAGGTTCCATTTATACAGGGACTGATACCCATATGTCTCATCGGTATCTATATCGGACTCATGGGATGCGGCGTGATAGGAGAAGAACTGATACCATCGGCTGATGACACTAAACAGGTTGTCGTCTACTACGATTCGGGAGATGCGCCGCTGGTCATCTCCGGTGATGCGACCAAGGAAAAAGCTATCGATATTTGCCGCGATCTGGCTGACGATGAAGAAATAAAGAAAAACAATACCAACCCAAATATGTACAATCAGTCGCACTATATTAACATAGAGATCTGCTCAAACTCGAGAGGAGCGGTATTCCTGGGTATCCATGCAAACGATGAAATGAATAACAGGATCTTAAACTCGTTGATCGCACTCAAGGATAGTGGGGATACGACTGATAACATCATAAACAGTATAACCGGTTGACAGATCGATCTTGCTACGGCGATGCTTCCGGAGTTGTACTCTCAAGTTAAGCAGGCAAGCATTCTGTCCGGTTATTTCTAATCAGAAAAGAGTAGGGGAACAAATCTCCTACTCTTTTTTTACAAAAGTATGATGCGGATCTAAAGGATCACTCCTTATCCTCTTTTCTGATATGCTGTGTAAGCTGGATAGAAAAGCCCGAGGGTGAGAACATCAGGCATGAACGCGAAGAAGCTGTCTCCACTACATGATCATCATCTCTTGCATTCTTGAAGCCCTTTGACTTCAAAAACTCATAAGCCTCATCAAAATCGCGCACGTTCATACGCATGGTTGTCATATCCTGCTCCATAGACTCAACACGCGCAACGTCAACATGGAAACCATTGGCATCCGTCATACGGACACTGGAGATATCCTTGTCATCGATTCCATCCTTCTGATGTTTTCTCTCAAAGCCAAGCTCCTCAAAAAGCTTGATGATATCATCTGCATTCTTTGAAAGAATCATGGGATTAAAAGTTGTGATCGTCATTTTTACCTCCTTTAGAAAACGCAGTTTACAGAATCACTCTACCACTTATTTATAACATTTATCACAAGACATGTCAAGTGGAGTTTCCGCACTTTTCACTGCCTGTTACTATCCGCAGCTGTCACTCCCATTCACAGAGTACTTGATTCAAGCGTGAACTGTAATGACTAATCAAAAAAAAATTTGAAATCTCCTATGTTATATAGTATAATTAGTAGCACACATGAAATCGCATAGAAGGATGCTTCGCGTTGCGGTTTTCGCACCGGAGAACACTTTGACAAACGTTTTCTAGAATATCAAAAGGGGGTATACTCTTATGAAGAAAATTTTGAAAAATGGGATCGCTTTTGTACTTGCACTCTCACTTGCACTCAGTTTCGGCTGCATACCGGCTAAGGCTGCATCTGTCAAGGGAGTTGTCGCACCGCTCACAGTATTTGTGAACGATGACGGAGGTATCATGGGATCAACTCGTGTCACGAGTTGGAACGAGCCGGGCGTGTTCTCTCCGGATTTTAAGTCATATAGTGTAAGCGCGGATATTTATCTACCTTGCTCTATATTTAACAAAGATGGTGGCTCCGTATTTATAGATCCCATGGTGCAGTTCTGGTTCCCGGATCTGAGTGTCAACGGATATCTGGAGGCTGACACACATATCAGAGTCGGGTTTGATTTTGAGAAAAACTGCCCCTTCTGGATAGGCCTGGGAAAAGACGATGTGGAGATAACTGATCTTCCGTATATCAATAATGCCACAGTAGTTGGAGATATGGTAAAAATTGAAATCGTAGATGCACCGCTCAATCCGACATTTAAGGCCGCTGACTGGGATGAAAATATCGGAGCCAGAGCAAAGTGGACGGATCCGGTTCCGGACAAGGGTTCAGGAGATGCGTGCCCATGCTTCCAGATAGCTACAGATCGAGCTTTCAAAGGATCATTTGCTGTAGCAAACGCTTCAATCAAGTTCGGTAACAAGGAATACAAGACAAATTACAGCAATAAGGGAGAGATCGCAGCCTATGACGGCGAGGTAGAAGGCTATCATGAACTGAAGGCCTCGTCCATCAACACATCAGCTCTTTCCGTTGCAAAGACTTCAGTCAAGATCAAAAAAGGAAAATCCGCTGCCGTCAAGGTTACTACGATGTTCAGCGGAGACAAGGTGAAGGTTTCATCATCTGCATCCAAGGTTGCAACGGCTGCTTACAAGAGCGGAAAGGTGACCATAACCGGTATCAAAAAGGGCAAAGCTACAATCTCAGTAAAAGCAAACGGTGTAACAAAAAAGATCGAGGTAACTGTAAAGTAACTCGCACCTTCATCTGAAGTGATGATCTATGCACAGGGATCCATTGATCAGATCAGTGGATCCCTAAAATACTGTATTTGAGGTGGAAGGAATGATCTACGATAACATCTTGCAAGCGATAGGAAATACCCCGGTGATACGACTATCCGGGATAACAGATGATGATATGGCGGAGATCCTCGTCAAGTACGAGGGCGTCAATATCGGTGGATCCATCAAGACCAGAACGGCGTTCAACATGATCGAGGAGGCTGAGAAGGCCGGTGAGATCTCCCCGGACAGAACAACCATAGTTGAGCCGACCAGCGGCAATCAGGGAGTCGGACTCGCACTCGTGGGAGCTGTAAAGGGTTACAGAACGATCATCATCATGCCTGACTCCGTGAGTGAGGAAAGAGCAAAGCTGGTCCGACACTACGGCGCAAAAGTAAAACTCATACATGACTCCGGTGATATCGGCAAGGCAATAGAGGAGTGCCTGCAGCTGGCGCTCAGGATGCGGGACGAGGATCCGAACGTCTATGTACCGCAGCAGTTTGACAATCCAAACAACACTTTGGCGCATAAAAACGGAACCGTTCGCGAGCTTTTAGAACAGGTAGAAGGACCGATACACGGCTTCTGCTCGGGCATCGGAACCGGAGGCACGCTGACCGGAGTTGGTGAGGTTTT
>JAFSTZ010000070.1 GCA_017445525.1 Eubacterium sp. | reverse complement strand
TGCGTCGAGGGTATCCTGGGTCTCCGACCGGATCCGGAGGGCATCGCGATCGCTCCGTCGATACCGGCTGACTGGGATTCATTCACGATGGATAAGACCTTCCGCGGCAAGCGCCTGCACATAACCGTCGAGAATCCGAGTCATCACGAGAGTGGATTCGCTGCGATGACGCTCAACGGTGAGGCGCTCGACAAACCATATATCCCGGCGGATAAGTTGGTGGATGATAATCAGATACTGTTGACAATATAAGTAAGTTCTAATAAAAGATACGGGATGTGATGTGCATTTCAATTCGGGATTCTGTTTCTAACTAAAAAATAGCTTGCCATGACAGTAATTGTCATGACAAGCTATTTAGTTACTCATCGTCACTCTTATAGTTAGCGATATCCGAGATGCTCATCCTCTTGGGACGATCATCTGTCGTATTATCAGCTGCCTCCACCGATTTGACCGGATCACGATCGCCATCGATATCAACAGCCTCCGAAGCATCATCAGGTGCTCTGTCTTGAGCTTCAGCCCGCAGACTTCTCTGTTTAAAGAAAAACCACACGCCGAAGATGACGAACGCAACCGCCATCACCATAAAGAAGATACCGAAGCCCAGATACCAGCCGATACCCTCGTCCACGTATCCCCGTATCAGCATAACACCCATAAAACCGATGTATCCTGATACGATGACACGCAGCGTAAGACTGACTATACTCTTTTTCTTGTCGTCTAACTGAAACATCATGACTTACCGGTCTTGTGGTTAGATACGACGTCGAATACAACGGCGATCAAAAGAACGAGACCCTTGACTACGTACTGCCACATGTCAGGCAGACCGTAGATCGACATACCCTGGTTGATAACACCGAGGAGGATAGCTCCGACCATGACGCCCGGAACAGTACCTGATCCACCGTATGCGCTGGCGCCACCGATAAAGCAGGATGCGATAGCGTCCATCTCGTAAGTGTTACCCATGTTACCGTCTACAGATCCGATACGAGCACCTACCAGAAGTCCCGAAAGACCTGCAAGGAAGCTCATAAGGAAGTAAGCCCAGAAGTAAACCTTTCTCGGATCGATACCGGAAAGCTTGGTAGCCTTCTCGTTACCACCTACTGCGTAGAAGTAACGACCGAATACGGTAGAGCTTGTGATAAATGCAAAGATGCATACAACGCCGAGGATCCAGAGAACCATCACCGGAATACCCTTGTAGTTCATCAGGCAGATGGAATACAGTACGATCAAAGCATCGATGATGATGATACGGATACCGGTTCCAAGTGCTGAACCAACATCATAGCCACGAGCCTTCTTACGACCCAAGCTGATAAATGTCCAAGCTGTGATGGCAACCGCAACTGCGATACCGATGATCAGCGCCGACTTATAAGATCCATCCGAGTCAAGACCCGGTATCTGGATGTAGCTTGTAAAGATATTGGTAAAACCTTCAAACTTGGTCAGCGGCAGAGTCTTTGAATCAAGAACGACTCTGGCAAGTCCTCTGAACAGGAACATACCCGCCAGCGTACATATAAATGGTGGGATATGGACATATCCTATCAAATACCCTTGGAATATACCGATCACTGCACCGATAACGAGCGGTACGAGGATGGCAACTATGATACTCTGACCATCTCCGAGGAGCTTTGCAGCAGTAGCTGCGGTCAGACACAATGTTGATCCTACAGACAGATCGACGTTACCACCTGTCAGGATACATAACAACATACCACATGCCATGATGAGCACGTATGCGTTCTGCAGCAGCAGGTTCGAGATATTCTGCGCTGCGATCATCTTGCCTCCGGTCAGAACCGTAAAGAATACGAATACGACAACCAGAGCGATGACCATGGTGTACTTTTTCAAAAATACGGACACTTTCATGCCGAAACCTCCTTTTCTTTGTCTGAGGATAGGATCGCACTCATGATCTTCTCCTGGGTCGCTTCTTCTGCGGTGAACTCACCGACCATCTTTCCTTCATTCATGACATATATCCTGTCACACATGCCGAGGAGCTCGGGAAGCTCGGAAGAAATCATAACAACCGCTTTGCCCTCTGCTACCATGTCATTTATAATAGTATATATCTCATACTTAGCTCCTACATCGATACCACGTGTAGGCTCATCAAGGAACAATATATCCGGCTCGGCAAACATCCACTTGGAAAGAAGTACCTTCTGCTGGTTACCACCTGAAAGATTTCCGACGTACTGCTGCACTGACGGAGTCTTCGTCTTCATGGCTTCCTTGTAGGCTTCAGCCTCTTTGTTTTCCTTAGCAACATCTATGACACCAAACGGACCTGAACTGACTTTGGAAAGCTTTGCCATAGTCGTATTTCTTGCGATGGTATCTGAAAGCACAAGACCATTTGTCTTTCTGTCCTCTGTTGCATAAGCAAGTCCATGCTCTATGGCGTCGTGCTCATTTTTCAGATTGACTTCCTTGCCATGGATGTACTCATGTCCGGTGATGTGACTTCCGTAGTTCTTTCCGAACAGTGACATGGCAAGCTCCGTACGACCTGCTCCCTGCAGACCGGAGAAGCCGACTACCTCACCCTTTCGTACATAGAAGCTTACATGGTCATCAACACATTTTTCCGTATAAACGGGATGATAAACTGTCCAGTCTTTTGCTTCAAAAAGGATCTCATCTTTGATGTTGTGCTCACGGGACGGATAACGGTTTGTGAGCTCACGACCAACCATCCCTTTGATGATCCTCTCTTCATCAATATTGTGCTCCGGATTTTCCATCGTCTCGATGGTAGATCCGTCACGGACTACCGTGATCTTGTCTGCACAGTAAGCAACCTCATTCAGCTTATGTGTAATAATAATAGAGGTAAGACCTTCCTTCTTGAATTCAAGAAGCATATCAAGAAGCATCTTGGAATCCTCCTCATTCAGTGAGGATGTGGGCTCGTCAAGGATCAAAAGCTTAACGTTCTTTGCAAGAGCCTTTGCAATCTCGACAAGCTGCTGCTTACCGGTTCCGATATCCTTTATAAGAACCGTGGATTTCTCCTTGAGTCCGACACGCTTCATACTATCCGAAGCCTTTTTATGTGTCTCAGCCCAATTGATCTTTCCCATACCATTGGCCTGCTCGTTGCCAAGGAACATGTTCTCAGCGATAGTAAGCTCAGGGATCAGAGCGAGTTCCTGATGGATGATAACGATTCCTTCTTTTTCACTGTCCTGAATGTTCTTGAACTGACATTCTTTACCGTTATAAATGATCTGACCGGTGTACTCACCAAACGGGATCGTACCCGACAGAACATTCATCAGCGTGGACTTACCTGCGCCGTTCTCTCCAACCAACGCATGAATCTCGCCTCTTTCCACCTGGAGGTTCACATCATCCAAAGCTTTTACGCCGGGATACAGCTTGGTGATATTTTTCATCTCGAGAATAATATCTGCCAAAAAAAGCACCTCCTTTTCACTATTATAATGTATACAACAAAAGAGGCGGGCGAGAAATAAAACTCGCTCGCCTCCTTATGTTTCATGATATCATCTGTGATGATCAACCTACCGGATGAGGATATCCGTCGTCACCCATGGTGTAGTAACCGGTGTCAACCAGCTCTGACTGGATGTTATCCTTGGTTACAACAGTCGGTACAAGAAGATATGAAGGAATGATGCCTGTTCCGTTGTCATATGAAGAGGTATCATATGCACACTCGAAGCTCCATCCTGCTTCCTTGATAAGGTTCTCATCCGGAGTCTTGCCCTGAAGGATTGCATCGCCGAGGTCAAGTGTTGCTACTGCCTCGTTTGCAACTGCCTTGTAAACGGTCATGGTCTGCTTACCATCAACGATGTTCTGAAGGTTAGCCTCGTCACCGTCCTGACCTGTTACGATAACCTGGTTTGATCCGTTGTAGTCAGACTCGATAGCCTGTGTAACACCAAGTGCAGTTGAGTCGTTTGAGCAAAGTGCTACATCAAGCTGCTTGTCAGCGTAGTTAGAACCAAGGATGTTCTGGAAACGTGTAAGAGCCTTGGAAGTATCCCACTGCTGTGTTGCAACCTGATCGAACTCTGTCTGTCCTGACTGAACTACAAGCTTGCCCTCGTCAAGATACTTCTGAAGTGCATCCTTAGCACCGTTGAAGAAGAATCCTGCGTTGTTATCAGCCGGGTCACCAGCGGTGAACTCGATGTTGAAAGGTCCTGCTGCGTTGTCAAGATCAAGCTGATCTCTTACGAACTCGCCCTGGAGCTTTCCAACTGTGTAGTTATCAAATGATACATAGTAACTGATAGCATCTGTGTTCATGATAAGACGGTCATAAGAAATAACCGGAATGCCCTGCTCTTTAGCCTGAGCAAGTACCTGTGAAAGTGACTCGCCGTCGATAGCTGCTACTACAAGAAGATTTACGTTGTCAGCGATAAGTCCCTCGATATCCTTAACCTGCTGATCGATCTTGTTGTCAGAGTAGGTAAGTGAAACCTCATAACCTTTGCTCTTGAACTGCTCCTCAAGGTAAGAACCGTCACGGTTCCATCTCTCAAGTGACTTGGTAGGCATTGCGATACCTACTTTGTTTCCGCCTGCAGCTGCAGGAGCGTCAGCAGTCTCCCCGCTATCGGATGATGACTCTTCAGTTGCTGCGTTGTCAGTTGATGCATTATCTGTAGTACCCTTGTCCTCACCACATGCTACAAGTGAGAATGCAAGAACGGCACTAAGCATAACTGCCAAAAGTTTCTTTGCTCTCATTCTTTGTTTCCCTCCTTTTAAGGTGTTTGGCTCATAGCCCTAATTGATAAACTAACGCTATTATAGTCTTATTTTTGACTAAAGTCAACAAAAATTTTAAATATTTTTTTCGAAAATGTTCGTAACGGCCGATTTTGCCCGAAAAATCGCTGTTTTTGAGTTCGAAAATTTACGAATATTATTATAACGCAACGAGGTCTGCCGCGCCGACTTAGTCGCAACGAGGTCTGCCGCGCCGACTCGGGCTGCTTCGCAGCCCTCGTGCCACGGCAGTCGTTAAATAAACAAATAAGGCTTACCTTCCGAGAGCAAGCTCTCGGCGGTAAGCCTTATTGTTTATTTACCTCGTTGCTTACGCGCCCATGTTAATGATTACATCAACATCGGTCTTACCGCTTTCATACGGAATAACGGTAGTGCCCTCTAAGGTCTGACCGTCAACCACGATGCTCTTTACGCCCTTTTCAACGCTATCAGGGTTCTTGACGGTGATATGATACTTAACACCTCTGTACTCACGTGTCATCTCGAAATCTCCGAAACCTTTCGGAACACACGGATTAACCGAAAGACCGTTAAGTGTCGGATAAACGCCCAGGATATACTGCGAAACATTGGTAAATGTCCATGCAGCCGTTCCGGTCAGCCAGCTGTTTTTCGCCTGACCAAAGAACTTTGCGTCCTTTCCGGCGATCATCTGTGAATACACATAAGGCTCTGTTGCATGTATCTCGGAGATATCCTCGAGATATGCCGGACAGGTCTTCTTGTAGATCTCAAATGCCCTGTCTCCACGTCCGATCACAGTCTCCGCACAGGAAACCCACGGATTGTTGTGGCAGAATATACCGGCATTCTCTTTATATCCCGGCGGATATGATGAGATCTCTCCGAGATTCAACATATACCTTGTATACGCCGGCTGAAGGATCACGATACCGTACTTGGTATCGAGCTTCTCCTTAACAGAATCAAGTGCTTTCTCAGCAAGTCCGTTGTCCACGCCGACACCTGCAAGTACACAGAAGCCCTGCGGCTCGATATAGATCTGACCTTCCTCGCACTCTTTGGAACCAACCTTCTTGCCCTCAGCATCGTATGCACGTACGAACCAATCACCGTCCCATCCATCCTTCTCGATGGCGGCGATCATCTTGGTAACCTCATCACGTGCACGCTTAGCCTCATCGGCAAGTCCTCTTGCATCACAGATATCAGCGTACTCGTTTCCATACTTGACAAACATTCCCGCGATAAATACCGACTCTGCCACAGGTCCCTCGCTCGGTCCAAACGTCTGGAAAGATTCGCCCGGCTCCTTGGAGAAGCAGTTCAGGTTCAGACAGTCATTCCAGTCTGCACGACCGATCAGCGGCAAGCCATGCGGTCCCTTGTGATTGATGATATAGTCAAGCGATCTTGTCAGATGCTCAAAAAGTGATGTTGCCTTTGATTCATCGTTATCATACGGAACACTCTCATCGAGTATCGAGTAATCACCTGTCTCACGCAGATATGCGCTCGTTCCTGCTATAAGCCACAACGGATCATCGTTAAAGCCCGAGCCGATATCCGAGTTGCCCTTCTTGGTCAGAGGCTGATACTGATGATATGCGCTACCATCCTCAAACTGAGTCGAAGCGATATCGATGATCCTCTCTCTTGCACGATCCGGGATCAGATGAACAAATCCGAGCAGATCCTGACATGAATCACGGAAGCCCATACCGCGTCCTATACCTGACTCATAGTAGGAAGCCGAACGTGACATATTAAATGTCACCATACACTGATACTGGTTCCAGATATTCACCATACGGTCAAGCTTCTCATCACTCGACTTCACGGTGAACTTGGCGAGAAGTGCTTCCCATGTATCGTTCAACTCCTTGAAAGCCTTGTCCACACCCTCATCTGTGCTGTACTTATCAAGAAGAGCCTTCGCAGGCTTTTTATTTATAACATTCGGTGCTTCAAACTTGTCATCAACCGGATTCTCACAGTAACCAAGTACAAATATAAATGTTTTGGACTCGCCCGGTGCCAGTGAAACATTTATCTGATGTGAACCGATCGGATACCATCCTGATGCGATAGAGTTATGGGACTGTCCCTCCTCAACTACCTGCGGATCAGATGTCGGACGATAGGCGCCCAGGAACTCATCTCTGCTGGTGTCAAATCCGTCGATATCGGTATTGACCGCATATACTGCATAGTGATTGCGGCGCTCTCTGTACTCCGTCTTGTGATAGATAGCGGAGCCGATCACCTCAACCTCACCGGTGCTCAGGTTTCTCTGGAAGTTCGTCATATCATCCATAGCGTTCCAAGTACAGAACTCTATGTATGAGAAAAGCTTGAAATCCTTCTGTGAAGATCCCTTGTTTGTCACGGTGATTCGGTTGATCTCACAGGTATCATTGACCGGAACAAACGCAAGCACGGAAGCCTCAAGATCGTTCTTGCATCCCGTGATCCTGGTATATCCCATACCGTGGCGGCACTCGTAAGAATCGAGTTCCTTTCTGACAGGCTGCCAACCCGGAGCCCAAACCTCATCTCCATCCTTGATATAGTAGTAACGTCCACCCTCGTCATTGGGGATATTGTTATAACGATAACGGGTCAGACGCAAAAGCTTTGCATCCTTGTAAAAGCTGTAACCTCCTGCCGTATTGGAGATCAATGAGAAAAATGAGTTGCTGCCCAAATAGTTAATCCAGGGCAACGGGGTTTTCGGTGTTGTGATAACGTACTCCTTGGACGCATCATCAAAGTGTCCAAACTTCATTTAATAATCCTCCCTTTTTTTATTTTAAAAGAAGTCCAGCTTAGGAAGTTCAAAAGATGTCTTCTTTTTATTTCTCTTTATAAACTCAAGGCACAGGCGACTATTATGATACGGGCACTTCCATACTCCTACTAACGGAAGAGAAGTCACCGGCTGATTCATCATATCAACCTCCTGTATCCATTCCCTACCCTCTCTGTCATCGATCAGATACTGCTTTATAAAGCCCCAGATGTTCTCGACAGCCTCGAGATACTCTGTCTTTGTCTCATCCTTCTGATAAATATTGAAGAATCCGATCATCGACTCACACTGCGTCCACCAGTTTCTGGTCTGACGTATAATGCCGTTCTCCGCCTCCATAAATACAGAAGTGCGGAAGGGATCCATAGCTTTATCATAAATGGTCTGAGCGAGATCCAGGATGATCGGTCTCATCTTCATCTCATACTCAGGATTGTCCAAAACCTCAACAGCCCTGTCAAAGAGCCAGCTTGCCTCTATATCGTGGCCGAAGCTGTGGAGATCTATGATAGGATTCATCTTCTCATCGAAGAATACATCCAATCTGTGTTTAT
>JAFSTZ010000069.1 GCA_017445525.1 Eubacterium sp. | reverse complement strand
GTCCTGATCAATCAGGTCGCGGACCTCCTGTTTTGATGCCTGTAACCGTAGACATCTTTTTGAAAGGAGGTCCAGAATGGACTTTTTAAAACGTTACCGTAAGATGATATCCCTCCGCGGACTTACGGATCATACCATGAAATCTTACACGACATATATCAAGGTGTATCTTGATTATATCGAGAACCATCTTCACAAGTATCCCTCTCAGGTAACCTGGGAGGATAGGCGACATTTTATCGAGTGGCTTAAAAATGAACGCCAGCTTTCTGACAGAACCATAAATCATGTCATCGCACAGATCCGCTTCTTTACCATCTATGTTCAACATCAGCCATGGGACGAATCACAGCTCCCTACCAGAAAATTTGATACATATCTTCCATACGTTCCGACACAGGAAGAAACTATCCAGTTCATCGATACGATCCCGGATATCAAGGTAAAAGCCATGGTGTCCGTCATGTATTCCGCAGGACTTCGTATCGGTGAAGTATGCAATCTTCGATATGAGGATATCGAAGGCAACTCCATGAGAATTCATGTGACCCATGGGAAAAATCGTCAGGATCGCTATGCGCCCTTGTCACAGACGGCATTGGGCTACCTCACGGAATACTGGTACACGTACGACAGACCGACAGGATGGTTGTTTCCTAAACAGAAGGATCCCAGCAGACCGATTGATACGTTCTTCCTTTCGAGACATATCCACGAACACGAGGATCGGCTCGGAAAACCCAGAAGACTTACCTGTCACTCTTTTCGGCATGCTCTCGGAACCCATCTCTATGAGAACGGCACGGATCTTCTTACGATTCAGGCAATCCTTGGACATAAGTCAATCAACTCAACGACCATTTATGTCCATCTTGCAAACCGTACTATCTCATCGGTACAGAATCCTTTCGACATTCCACGGAAGGAGCACTCCAATGGGTGATAACAAGATCAATGATGTTTTTCAGCTTGGATGGCTTTCCTACAAGGAATCTTATTATCTCTCCGACGAGCAGTTTAAAGCCGGGAACGCTATCTACAAATGCAAAACACCCGAGATGGGTTGCAATACATCCGTGTGCGAGGAATGCGGCTACACCGAAATCCACAACAACTCCTGTCGTAACCGCCACTGTCCCAAGTGCCAGGCTGTTAACAAGGCCATCTGGGTAGATGAGCGGCAGAGTGAAGTGATTAACTCTCCGTATTACCATGCGATATTTACAGTGCCGTACGAACTTAACAACCTGATTTATGAAAACCAGAAGAATCTCTATGCACTGCTGCATAAGTGTGCAGCCGAGACAATCATTGAACTCGCACGGGACAAAAAATATATCGGTGGAGTTCCCGGAATCATACAGGTACTTCACACATGGGGATCGGATTTGAAATATCATCCGCATATCCATAGCGTGATCTCAGGCGGTTGCCTGTCTCCGGATAAAACTAAAATCCTGATGCGTGGTGACAGATTTTTTCTTCCTGTTCATATCGTGTCAAAAAAGTTCAAGGGTAAGTTTCTTTTTTACCTCAAGTCCTATCGGGAAGCAGGGATGCTTAAATACGGCTGTAAATGTGACAGTCTCCGCAACTCGTATGAGTGGAAGGAATTCATCAACAGGCTTTATGGAAAGGATTGGGTTTTCTACATTAAGGAAACCTTTAACCACTTCGGCAATGCCATTAAGTATCTTGGTAATTATACGCACCGTGTAGCTATATCGAACCAGCGGATCAAATCCGTGGATGAGTCAGGTGTTGTGTTCACCGTAAAAGATTATAAAACCGGCGAATACAACAAGGAGATTTCTCTTACACTTGATGAATTCCTTAGCAGAATGATGCTGCATGTGTTGCCCGGCCGGTTTCAAAAGATTCGGTATTACGGCTTTCTCAACAACCGATATAAAAGCGCAAACCTGAAAATAATCTTCAAACTGCAGGGAAGACAGCGTAGCAAGGCTCGTTTCAAAGGATTGTCTAAACCCGAAATAATCAAGCTCGCCTTTGGAAAAAACCTGTTCATATGTCCCTGCTGTGGCAAGGAAACGCTCAAACCTGCAGGAAGAACCTTCCCTCGCAGGGAATAAGTCAAGCAACTGAATACTTTTTAAAAGCTTCCTAAGGGAGGCTTTCTTGGCGTGCAGAAAAACCGCCAACTGCGTCATAAAAACCATAAATTCTGAAAACACACATCCAAAATCAGTAATTTGAATGGATGAGGTACCATACTATCCCCATAGGCGAATGAGCAAAACTTCCGCGATCTGGTACAATCAGAAAGAATCACATCGGTGCTGTCATTTCGGATAGCACCATTTCTTTACTGCCGATGTGATACTTTCCTTTAAGATTGTACAACAAAATATCATCTTACGCAAGACTTTTATGGTTATAAGGCTACTCTTACTTAATCAGATGCTCTCGCCCGGTCTGATCCCTTCCATAAACTCCATCCAGATCTGCAGCGATCTCCCGCAGGCGATCAACCACCTTCGCTGGTCCGAGAGCACGTATGCCACCTACCAAACCGGAAAGCCAACCGATAAAAAGAGGATCCAGATCCACCTCGACCGTTACCTCGAAGTGTTCGTCATCGACCTCAGTCTTTTCTATATCGGCGCCAAAACGGTCGGTCACATAGTTCTCGTAGCTTTTCTTGCATAACAGCGTCACATTCTGCATATCTGCCATAGTCTCATCCTCCATTCTCAGTAACTCTTCACATTGTTCTGATGGTTATAGTTTTCCATAGACGGCGCCAGCTCCTGCATCCTGTCCACATATGGTTTCAGTGATTTATCCGAATACTCCCCGGATGCCTGATATTCCTTTATCAGTGAACAGATGTCCTCGTAATCCTTCTTGGCGGCATCTTTGTAATTGTTGGAGCTATTCATCGCCAATGACTCAAACAGCGCATCCAGTTCTCGTATCTTTTTCTTCCCGAACATACCGCTCTCCTCTATAGCCTATCCTCATACGAGTGTCTCGCCGTCACCGTCAGCAGATACTTCTCCGCTTCCTCGCACCGGCGGATTGCTTCCTTCTCGTCGTCTATGAGAAAATCAACGAAATCGATACTATGTCCCTGACGGTTATAGCGCTTTTGCAGATCAACCACCCTCTCCACGGTCTCTTCGGAGAGGCGATAGCCCTCGCTCAGCACCGTTGTTCGGTAGATCAGCGCATCCGTGTGTATGTCTCTGTCCATGTTGTCCTCCTGTAGTTACCCGTATATCTCGCCCAGCTTCTTCACCATCTCCCGCATCTGCTCCACAGCCTCATCCGGGGCGATGATTTGGATGCCATCTCCCATACTGGCGATCCAGCCAAGAAAAAGAAAACTCAGTGCCATATCGACTCTCGCCTCGAAGTGATCGTCATCCACCGGGATCATCGGGATATCCTTGCCGAACCGGTCAATGATGACGCCGGCCATTTCATTTTTACACAGGAGAGAAATGTTCAGGATGTCACCGTCATACATCCCGAATCGCTTCTCCGTGTAGGTCGCCATGTCCTTTTCGTTGAAGGCCGACCTTCCCTCACGCATATCTCCGGTAAGGCGGATGCTCTTCATCTTGTCGACGCGATAATGCCGGATTTCCTCATAGCCGGAATCATATCCGATCAGATAATAGTTCTCGTCATCCCAAACCAGTCCCCACGGTGAAACGACATAATCGGCACCGTCATGGCGGAACTCCTGCTCCTTTTTCTCCGTCCAGCGAAAGTACTTGAAGCGGATCTGTTCATTCTCAGCGATGGCGCGATGGATAGCGTCCACATTGTAGTAGATACTCTCGTTCATCGTCTTGATCCGTCCGGCCACGTGCACCTGACGATCAAGTTCGCCGGCCTCGTAGATACTTGCCAGACCCTCGATC
>JAFSTZ010000068.1 GCA_017445525.1 Eubacterium sp. | reverse complement strand
TCAAAAAATAAAAATAGATGATCTTGTTCCGTTGATGAGTTTCGGAGAATCAAGTGCTCAGAACTTAAACATGTATGCTTATAACGAAGGAGGCAAAAGCAACCTCTGGATGTGGTATATAAAAGCAAAGGTTGAGAACTCGACGCTCATAGATGATAGGGAAGATACTGAGGCTTCTCAGGAAAGTGAAGTTGCTGAAAAAGACGATACCGCAGAGATAAATGAAGCAGTTTCCGGCGAGAGTGTATCCATGACAGCATCCAATATCGGTGATTCAAACAATGTATTATTTGCTTTAGGTGGCGGAGTTGTCGGTGTGATCATCGGGTTATTTATAGGGCTGATCATACGCAGAAAGAAGCAGACGGCGTGATAGAAATAGATTATATCTTGTTGCGTCTAAACACAGACTGATAGTAATAACAGTTAAGCAGCCATCTTACAGATGGCTGTTTGGCATGTGCATATCATGCTTTGGAGGTGGAAGATGATCGATATGATCAGGAGAAATCCTGAGATACTTGCTCCGGCCGGATCAATAGAAACGTTATATGCCGCAGTCGCCATGGGGGCGGATGCGGTTTATGTCGGTGCACCCAGATATGGTGCGAGAGCCTTTGCAAAGAATCCTTCGATAGAGGAGTTGCAGAAGGCGATTGTGGATCTTCACCTGCGCGGGAAGAAGCTATATCTGACGACAAATACGCTTATGAGAGATGAAGAGATAGGATACCGTCGTTTTGATTTTGATATGGCGGATAGTCGTATGCGTGATGTCACAGCGGATAGTGACAGGCTCCATAAGATCAATTCAGATACGGAGAGAAGGCTTAAGTACATACCGGGTGCTGCTGCGGATGATCTGTTATCAATGGTAGAACCGCTTGTTGAAGTGGGGCTTGATGCCTGTATAGTTCAGGACCCCGGTGTGCTCATCGCTTTACATGAAGCTTTTCCCTCGTTAAATCTCCACGCAAGTACTCAGATGGCTCTGTTTTCAGGTGAGGAGGCGGAGCTTCTGAGACGTTATGGCGTAACGAGATTTGTTCCTGCGAGAGAACTGACTATAGATGAGATAAGAGCTGCACGAGCTCAGAACGATATGGAGATAGAGGTCTTTGTTCATGGGGCTCTTTGCGTTTGTTATTCCGGTTGGTGTTTGATGAGCGAGCATATCGGAGGCCGTAGCGGCAACAGAGGTATGTGTGCGGGACCGTGCAGACTGCCGCCCTATAGCCTGAACGCCAAGGATCAGGAGACTCTTCTCCATATACCCGAGCTTATCGAAGCCGGTATCGATTCCTTCAAGATCGAAGGCAGGATGAAGAGCAAGGAGTATGCCTCGTATATAGCATATCTCTATCGTCACTACGCGGATATTTATCTGTCTGAGGGTGGGGATAGATATCGTGAATTGGTCGAGGATAAGGATAGCGTTCTCTGGCGCGACAGAAAGAGAGCCATGGAACTTTACAATCGCGGAGGTTTCTATTCTTCGTTTTTGTTTGCGTCCGATGATGAGCCGACTATCGAGAAGCGTGTAAAGGGGCACTACGGTCTTCCGGTGGGTGAGGTTGCGCAGGTTATGTTGCAGACGTCCGATGAAAGTGATCATGGCGGGAAGAGTAAAAGCAGGAAAAACTCATCTGACAAGAACCGTGATAACGATCGGAGCAAGAAAGGATCATCTGTAAAGATACGTTTTACAGAGAGTGTAAGTCCCGGCGATGTTATTGCGATCAGAGATGATGCCGGAGAGACTGTGTATGAGTTTACTGTTGGAAGAGGTCTTTCTGGTAGTAAGTCATACGAATCCAACTTGAAAGATGACGGATTCTCAGATGAATCCCGGCATGATAACACCAGTCGAAAATCAGAAATGCTTATTAATATTGGATACTCTGATGTAAATAAAGGTTATCGAGTTTTCAGAACGAAAAATGCATCTTTGCTTGCTGATATCGATGATAGGATAGAAAAGGCGATCGAGGATAACGTCGTCAGACTTCAAGGTAGATGGGTAGGGAAGATCGGTGAGCCGGTG
>JAFSTZ010000012.1 GCA_017445525.1 Eubacterium sp. | reverse complement strand
CTCCGCCTGTTGTGATTGAGAAGATAGTTACTGACATATCTAATATCAGTGATGCCGCAGAGCTGAATGGGATCAAGGTTAAGAAGGTTACCAGAGAGGGAAAAAGACTCACTGTGAAGATAAAAAAGAAAACCGGTTTGAAATATCAGATCAGATATACCGCGAAAAAGAATAGTTGGAAAGGTGCGCTGAAAAAGAGGTTTACTAAATCCAGCGTCTCCATAAAGGGACTTAAGAGCGGGAAAAAGTATTATTTCAGTATAAGGGCTTATAAGGTTGTTGATGGCAAGAAGATTTATGGTAAGTGGTCAAAAAGGCAGAGCGTAAGATAATAAGATTAGAAGATAAGGGATGTGATCAGTAGGGTGCCGGGAAGGCTGATGTTTGACACACAGTTCGGCCGACGCGTATAAAGCGTCGCCGAGCCTGTGTGCAAACGCCCTTCCCGGATAGAGCATGATCATAAGATTACTCTTTATCAAATTTTAATTTATCATAATATCTTGAAAAGTCAAAAGTTGAGAAGTAGTCGCGAGGTGTTTCAGCACGACGGATCATCTCGATGGAGCCGTCTTCCTTGAGGAGAAGCTCTGCGCTTTTGAGCTTGCCGTTGTAGTTGTAGCCCATGGAATAGCCGTGACCACCGGTATCGTGGATCACCAGGTAGTCGCCGATCTCCACCTCAGGGAGGGGACGATCGATGGCAAACTTGTCGTTGTTCTCACACAGTGAACCGGTGACATCATAGGTGTGGTCGCATGGAGTATCCTCCTTGCCAAGCACAGTGATGTGATGATATGCTCCGTACATGGCCGGACGCATAAGGTCTACCGCACAGGTGTTGAGCCCTACGTATTCTTTATAAATATGCTTCTGGTGGATGCATTTCGTTACGAGCTGACCATATGGTGCAAGCATGAAGCGACCGAGTTCGGTGAGGATCGATACTTCTCCCAGACCTGCAGGTACGAGGATCTCATCAAACTTTTTGTGTACGCCTTCGCCAATGGCTGCTATATCATTCGGAGTCTGGTCAGGGTGATAGGCTACTCCCACACCGCCTGACAGATTTATGTAGGAAAGCTCTATGCCGGTTTTATCTTTCAGCTCAACTGCAAGCTCAAAGAGGATACCGGCTAGCTTCGGATAATACTCGTTGGTTACAGTGTTACTTGCAAGGAAAGAGTGTATACCGAACTTCTTTGCACCGCGAAGCTTAAGCTCTTTATACGCTTCAAAGAGCTGATCCTTTGTCATGCCGTATTTTGCGTCTCCGGGATTGTCCATAACCCCATTGCTCATCTCAAAAACGCCACCAGGATTGAAGCGGCAGAAGATGGTCTCGGGTACGCCTACATTTTTACGGAGAAAATCAACATGTGTTACATCGTCGAGGTTGATAAATGCACCGAGGTCATAGGCCTTCTGGTATTCCTCAACAGGTGTGACGTTGGATGAGAACATGATGTCGGAGCCTTTGAAGCCTACGGCCTCGGAAAGCATAAGCTCTGTGTAGGAGGAGCAGTCGACGCCACAGCCTTCTTCCTTCAGTATGTTCAGTATATATGGATTGGCATTTGCCTTGACGGCAAAGTATTCACGAAATCCCGGGTTCCATGAGAAGGCCTGATTCATCGCTCTGGCGTTCTCGCGGATGCCCTTTTCATCGTAGATATGGAAGGGAGTCGGGTAGGTCTTTTCGATCTCTTCAACCTGTTCTTTAGTTAAGATAGTCGGTTTTTTCATCTCTTTTCTTTCTCCTTTAATAATCATAAAAATAGCTTAACGAACATACGCTCTATCGGATCCGCAAAAGAAAGTAACCGCCCCATGGCAAGGTTAGCGGTTACTTATTGTAACAAATAGCCAAGGCCAACCGCCTATCGGTAGCACCTTTTTTGTTGAGTGCAGTATAGCACACCCGTTCTGTGATTGTCAATAAAAAACTTGACTTAATGACATTTTTGTCATAGAATAGATGATGTATGTGCAAGCGTCAGATATACCATATAGGGTGGTGAGCAGATCGGTCTTATGGTTTTATGTTTTTGGGATGTCCTGTAGATTCAGATGAAAGGAAGAAGACATAGATGAGT
>JAFSTZ010000067.1 GCA_017445525.1 Eubacterium sp. | reverse complement strand
TGGCACATGCAGATATGAGAATAACTATCTTGACCCACTTCTTTACATTTTTATGGAATCTGACTCCGACAAAGCAGAACCAGCTGACCAGACAGTGTATCGACGGAAACAGGTTCGTCGGCTGGTCTATCGAGTAAAGCCCGTTTGTCAGTCTGTCCGCTATCGAGTTCCCAACGATGTCAGGGCGGACATTGGTCGTAGGTAAAAATATAAAGAACAGCATGCAGATCAGTCTCGACAGATAGTCTGCGGTCGCAAATCTGAACAGCTCTTTGGGGTTGTCACGGTTGATGCGCGCTATGTAGCAGTAGCATACAAACCAGAACGGGAAACAGTAAAAGGAGTATACAAATACCCACTCGGTGACAACAGGTATCTCCATATCAAACGGCAGTGTAAAGTCATAGTGATGCAGATCCGCACAAAGCCACATGGTGATATAGTATGCCGCACAGTTGACGATAAAGCACATCAGAAGCGGTGGGATGCCCCAAAGAGGGACGATATTGTCTATATGTTTGAAAAACTTTTTTATCATTTTTATTCTCCGAGGATCTTCATATGAACATAATCTTTAATACTATAACATATATTGGAAATTTTTTCAAGAATAAACAAAAAATCTTGCTAAAATCATCAAAAGGTGGTATAGTAGACGCGTTGGGCTGTCCGGGCAGACCGGAAACAGATGCCCGATGTGGTCGTTTTCAAATGTCCGGTTATCCGGGAAGGGCTGAACTATACCGGTCCGGGGATAGGAAATACAGATTATTGATTTGAAAGGATGGAGAATGATGGGGCCTTATGATATTTTGGTGGCAGTGATTCTGGGGATAGTCGAGGGTATCACGGAGTGGCTTCCGGTGAGCTCGACCGGGCATATGATCCTGGTCAACCAGTTTATGTCTTTTTCCGATCAGGATTTTCAGGAGATGTTCCTGGTTGTGGTACAGCTCGGGGCTATCATGGCTGTCGTGATCATATTCTGGTCGAAGCTGTGGCCGTTTAACTTTACGCATAGGAAGAGGGGAGAGTCGGTAGTAAAGACCGATATCATCATACTCTGGCTGAAGATCGCTGTTGCGAGTGTTCCGGCTGCGATAGTGGGACTGACACTGGATGATATGATCGATGAGATGTTGTACAATGCCTTTGTTGTGGCGGGGGCGCTCATCATCTACGGTATACTGTTTATCATCGTGGAACTTTGGAACAAGGGCAGAAATCCAGTAATAAAGACCGTTACTGAGATAGGATTCTCGTCAGCCATCATCATAGGTATCTTCCAGGTGCTGGCAGCTGTGGTGCCGGGTACATCGAGATCGGGTGCAACGATCATCGGTGCGTTGCTTCTCGGTATCGCCAGGAGTGCGGCTGCGGAGTTTACTTTTTATCTGGCCATACCGGTTATGTTCGGAGCGTCATTGCTCAAGGTGCTGAAGCATGGTCTTAACTTCAGCATGATGGAGATCATCACTCTTTTGGTTGGTATGGTGGTTGCGTTCTTTGTATCGCTTTTTGCTATCAAGTTCCTTATGGGATATATCAAGAAGCACGACTTCAAGGTGTTCGGCGTCTACCGTATCATACTGGGTATCGCCGTGCTCGTGTATTTCTTTGTTACCGGAGCAGCGGTGGCATAGTTGCTTTATCGATAAGGGATGCGTTGTTTTGATCATTGTTTCTTTGTAGGAAAAGCAGTTGACAACTGCCGTAAGACCTGGAGGTATTGATGGATTATCCTGTAACAAAAACCGGAGAAGCCGTTGCATATGTGGACGGGAGCTACAACGATCAGACCTGTGAATACGGAGCCGGCGTGGCATTTTTCTGTAACGGAGAGCTGACTGAGTTCAGTGATAAGGGCAGCAATCCGGAAGCGGCTACCATGAGAAATGTGTCCGGAGAGGTTATGGCGGCTATGATCGCTATGAGAGAGGCTCATAACAGAGGGATGAACCACTTGGTGATCTATCATGATTATCAGGGAATAGCCGACTGGTGTACTGGAGCGTGGAAGACAAAAAAAGAGGGCACCCGCATTTATAAAGAATACTATCAGCAGATGCGCCTCTCAGGCTTGAATATCTCTTTTGTTAAGGTTGAAGGCCACTCCGGCGATGTCTGGAATGATCATGCAGACATGCTTGCCAGGAGGGCGGTAGGGAAGTAGGTTTATGACCGGCTTTTACCTGCATTGTTTACCACTCCCATAAATACCGGTATCCCGGTGGAACTCTGGATGATCGCATATATAAATGGTCTGTTCAACCTGATGGTGATCTCTCTGGTTGGGTCAGGCATCACGGAGGTTGCGTCGCTCATGCCTATGTCTGTGACCGCTGCAGCCTTGGTTCCGTTTTTATCGAGCTCGATATGAGTTTTATGAGTGACCTGTCCGATGTAGAGTGCACCTGATTTGGTGTCGGCCATGCCGGTGAAATCAGCGCCCTCTGTAAATGCTTCCCTTATGCCCATATCTTTCAGTCCGTTGCTCATCTCTGTCTTGTAATCATATGTGAACTCGGGCAGATATGTGTGAACTTTGTAGTCTGATTTTCTCGACTTCAGGAAGCTTCTCAAGGTGTTTCCGTTCATGTCTTTCAGGTATCCGGATACGCCGGTTTTTTCATCCGGAAGTATGGTTAAAAATGAGTAATCCCATCCCTTATATGACCTGGTAAATCCCACAGCGTGGTCATCGTGCAGATAGGAGTCCAGCGTGTCACAAAGCATGTTTACTTTTTCGGTTTTGCCTTCCGCATTGGTGAAATCCTGATCCTTTGACACCTGATAATCCTGATACGGTTCAGCCCACGCAGCTTCGAAGGCCAGAGCATTTATAAGATGTATAACATCCCCGGCAGTCGGCAGGTCGTTCATAAGTACAGGTATCATGCCGGATGTGTGTTTGTTCACCCAGTCATTGACCTTGCCGACCATGGCTTCATCGAAAGGAAGCACATACGACTCGGCGTTGAACCATTTCTCTCCGTCTTCGATGAACTCAGGCTTTACCTGAAGTCTGTCGGCTTCGTCTCTGATCCAGATGGAGTTTGCTATATGAAAGTGGACCGGATCCGAGTAGATCATCGATGCGTTCATATCGCAGAGTGACTTGCGAAAATCGGTAAAGCTTGTGGTGCCGCACATAACTTTTTCCAGCTCGGCGAGTGTGGTTGTTTTGGCTCCGTTGGTGGCCATCATCATATCGGTCAGTACGGACTGGGGAGAGATGAGGACATTTGCTCCCGACGCCACGTCCTTTTCCCCGCACGACTTAAAGAGGTTTACGGAGAAATCCTGTACCTGGTTTATAAATGTGTTGGCAGGCTTGACTTTTGCGTCACCGATAAACTTCTCGCTGACTATGGGAGTAAAGGTGCTCTCCGGGGTCGCCGACGGGTATGGTTCATAGCCGAATACAGTTACTTTACAAGTGAGTTTTTTGATTAGTTTTTTCTTTACTTTTATGCGGACCGTGATGACGGCAGAGCCTTCGCCCTTTGCTTTGATAACTCCCTTTTTTGTCACGGTTGCAACTTTTTTGTCGTTTGATCTGTATGTCACAGTCGCATTTTTAGGGAGATTTTTTATCTTGATCTTTGCGGTCAGATCCTCTGTGATGTCAAAGTTTTTTTGCTTTAGTTTTATCACTGACTTAGCTTCGGATGACGTCGCATCAAAGCTCGTTGTCGTCGGCAGTATAAGTGCTGCGATAAGGAGAAGCGCAAGTAGTTTTCTTGTTTTGAAAGACATGAGTACCTCCTTTGGTTAGTAGGTTACCGGTTACTATTCACGGAGTCACTGCACGGCTCGAAAACCCCGCATGTCGCTTTGCTCCATGTTTTAGTCTTTATTTTTGGCATTATCAATAGCCATCTTACAGAACGTCTCCTGAGCTCCGATGGCTTTGCGTCCGCGGAGATCCAACTTTTCATAGTGGCCGTCTGAAAGCATGATGCGTGCTTTCTTGGTGTCGGAAAGCTGGATGTTTAATAGCTCTATGATATCATCCTTCAGTGTGGTATCATCTACAGGGAACAGTATCTCAACACGCTTGTCAAGGTTTCTCGGCATCCAGTCGGCGCTTCCCATATATATCTCGGGATTGCCGTGGTTCTCAAAGTAGTAGATCCTCGAGTGCTCGAGAAATGTCCCGACGATCGAGCGTACTCTGATATTTTCGCTCAAGCCCTCCACGCCGGCTTTCAGACAGCATATACCGCGGACGATCAGATCGATGGACACACCATTTTGTGAAGCTTCATACAGAGCCTCGATGATCTCCTTGTCGCAAAGCGAGTTCATCTTCGCTATGATGCGGGCAGGATAGCCTTTGGTTGCATTGAGGGTTTCGCGGTTGATCAGTGCCAGGAACTTGTCTCTGAGCCACTGCGGAGCGAGAGTCAGCTTGTTCCAGCCAAGTGGCTCGGAGTAGCCGGACAGCATGTTGAATACCGCAGTCGCATCCTCACCGTAGCTTCTCTTGCAGGTGAGGAGTCCCATATCCGTATACAGCTTGGCTGTAGAGTCGTTGTAGTTACCGGTTCCGAGATGCACATATCTTCTGATGCCGTCGTCCTCGCGTCTGACGACAAGAGTTATCTTTGAGTGTGTCTTCAGTCCGACCAGACCGTATATTACGTGACATCCGGCCTCCTCAAGCTTTCTCGCCCATACGATATTATTCTCCTCATCGAAGCGGGCTTTCAACTCGACGAGTACGGAAACCTGCTTGCCGTTCTCGGCAGCTGCGGCGAGAGAGGCAATGATGGGAGAGTGCGAGCTGACTCTGTAGAGAGTTTGCTTGATAGCCAGCACATCAGGATCATGGGCAGCCTTTGATATAAAGTTTACTACCGGGTCAAAGGTTTCATACGGGTGGTGCAGAAGTATATCATGTTCTCTGATCTGCTCAAACAGATCTCTGTCCATATCGAGATACTTAGGTTTCTGAGGAGTGAAGGGTTTGTCTTTCAGATGATCGAAGCCTTCAAGTCCGTAAACCTTCATGAGAAATGTCAGATCGAGTGGACCTCTGATACGGAATATCGCTTCTTCACGTATGGGGAGTTCTCTCTTCAGTACTTTCAGAAGCTGCTTGTCCATGCCGGATTCAACTTCTACACGGATGGGCTCGCCCCACTGACGGCGCTTGAGCTGTTTCTCTATCTCAACCAGAAGATCGGCCGCCTCGTCCTCATCAAACGGCAGATCGGCATTTCTCATAACACGGTAAGGAGCAGCCGTGAGTACCTTGTATCCGGTGAACAGCTTGCGGATATTCTTCTCTATGATCTGTTCCAAAAGAATAATGGTGGTACACTGATCATCATCGGTAGGGATGGTGACTATCCTGGGCAGACCGGACGGTACCTGAACTGTAGCAAAATCTACGGTGTCCTTGTCATTTTTATCCTGGATGAGTGCACCTATATTTAAGTATTTGTTTCTGATAAGCGGGAACGGTCTCGATGAATCAACAGCCATGGGAGTGAGCACCGGGAAGACCTCTGAGTTGAAAAATCTGTCCACATACTCGGACTGCTCTTCGTTTAGATCCTCATAGTAGGAGATGATCTTTAAGCCCTCTCTCTTCAGTGAGGGGATCAGGCTCTTATGGTATGTGGAATACTGACGGTCTGCGAAGTCGTGCGTGTAATTCAGTATCGCATCTATCTGCT
>JAFSTZ010000066.1 GCA_017445525.1 Eubacterium sp. | reverse complement strand
CCATGGATATATAGCAAGCTCTGCGTTCTGGAAAACAACTCCCCTGTCTCTGCCCGGCTTTGTTATCTCATTCCCCTCGATCTTTACACTGCCGTCTGTCTTCTGAAGAAATCCTGCAATTATATTCAGTAGAGTTGACTTGCCGCAGCCGCTTGCTCCCAGGAAGATGTGAAACTCACCTTTCTTTATATCAAGACTTACATCGTCGAGAACATAACTGTCTTCCTGGCCTTTGAAGATTGCGTCCGGGTTGACATTTTTCGAGAAAAACAAGTTCTTTTTCGGACTGCTCGTATCGTATTTTAATCTGAGATTTTTTATCTCTATCATCTTATCTTCTGACATTATTATCTCCTTATCTGTCTGTTATCTGTTTCGATAATTATTATGAAAAATGCTGTCATCATTCCGTGATACCATAATGCTTGAACAACACCTTTGCAAGAAGACGTAACAGCCTGTCTGCAACAAATCCGAGGATACCCAAGATAACTATACCGACGAAGATCCAGTCGGTTCTGTAGTAAAGTCTCGATGTGAAGATCAGATATCCGAGTCCCGAGTCCGCAGCCAACATCTCTGCTCCGACGATGGCTATAATCGCTGTTGAAAGACCAATCCTCACTCCGGTGAACATACCCGGCATGGAGCCCGGCACGGTAACATGTATAAATCTCTGCCACCTTGATGCTCCCAGTGACTCAGCCGCCTGATATCTTGTCCTGTCGATGGCCCCTACCGCTGCCACTGTATTTATAATGATGGGGAATATAGAGGCGTATGTGATAAGAACAGTCTTTGACGCTTCGCCTACACCGAACCACATCAGAAACAGTGTCAGAAAACCGATAGCCGGAACAAATCTGAAGAAGTTGATCAAAGGCTCAACCAACATCCTGACAGGCTTAAATGCACCTATCAACAGACCGAGAGGAACAGCGATCAGTATACCTCTTCCCCAGCCGATGGCTACTCGCTGAAGACTGATCCCGATATCCTGCATCAGCACACCGCTGTCAAATACTTCTTTCAAGCCCTCCAAAGTCTTTAGCGGACTCGGGAGAAACTCCGGCGGATTGAACATGGATGCCAGCTGCCATATACCGAGCAATATAAGCCAGGATATGATACCCGTTTTCATGATCCCGTGCAGAACCGATTTGGCCCCACCTGAAGAAGCTTTCGCTTTTCCGTTATTTGTTACTGCATTTTCTCTCGTTTCCAAAACACTCTTTCTTTCGACTTCGACACTCATCGACGTCATGACTCAACCTCCATTCTCTGATCGTAATTGATGGCAGTGCCTGCATCACTGCCCCTGACAACGTGTGTATGATAACAAAAAAAAACAAAAAGTAAAAGCTTTTCATATGAAAACGATGTCAAATATCTGTTTTTCGGCATTTTTAAGGTGTAATATATTATAATTTTACTCGATATGAAGTTATTTTACGTCATCAATCCGGAAAATTGTGAAACTGTTTCATTTATTCGCTATCAAGGAGAGAGGTTTTATGCTCCTACTCGTCTGCACCGCCCTCATGCAGCTATGCTGCAAATATCCTTATGCGGGCGTGTGCATAAAAAAAACTGACAAACAGCTTTTTCAGCCGCTATCAGTTTTAAATCTTTTTAGATCATGCCCGAAGAGTCTCACGTGAAACAGGCTTACCATCTGATCATATTCAACCTTTCATCGAGTTACAACACTTCCTGATCACTTCAGCAACTTCACTCACCGCACGTTCGAGATCATCATTTATGATCCGATGTCTGATACCTTCTCTTGCAAGATTGTCCTCGGAAAAATCCTCATCATCAGCCAAGAATCTTCTGCAGATCTCAGCCACACACGGTTTTTCCTGCTGCTTCTCTCTCTCAAGTGATCTCTCGATACGAGTTATATCGTCCACCTCTATATAGATGGGGATAACCCTGTCACTGCCATAGTAATCTCTTATTTTGATAAATCCTTCAAGTGTCGTTATCATGATGTGCGCAGAATTTATATCTTCACTTCCGATATCATCATATCTCCCGGATACAGCCTTTCCATCATCTCCCGCATCAGAATCAGCTGCAGGCTCATCCATATCATCTACGGTAAAATAAGTCCAATCACCCTTCACTGTGTGATAGACTCTTTTCTCTACAACGAGCCCCTCACTCTCCAACCGGGCGAGCTCATCCTCAGTCACAAAGTGATATGCCTCACCATCCGTCTCACCCTCCCTGATAGGCCTGGTGGTATACGGGATCACCGGTATAAGTTCCGGATGACGTAACAGTAATTCTTTATACAGAGTGTCCTTACCGGTCGCACTCTTACCCATAATAATAAAAATCATTCCATCCATATCAACATACTCACCATCTTTTTTCTTGTGCCTGCTATGATCTCACCTATGAAAGTACCGCGCCGAACACCTTAACAGGCGATGTCAAACAAGAGTCCAACAAATCACGGGCAGATTCTCAAAAAGGTTTATTTATAGTTTCAGCATCCATGTGATAAACTTATGCAGGTTCTCGATATCATCGCCAGGAGATGTCATCAGGATCACGCGGTCCTCCTCGACTCTCTCCGGTTCAAAACCACCCTCGCGCAAAAGTCCTGCTATCTGCCAGCCGTTCCCGACCAATACAAGCTTTGACGGATCCCTGTCCTCCGGAAACAGCATCCTCATCACCGGTCTGTCATCATCCCCGACCCTGCGCATCATAACGTGCGCAGTATTATAGATGCGATTCAGATGATCATCATATCTGATAAAATCCATAACTCCCACAGTCTCCTGCCAGGTCATGCACTGATCTATGGAAGCCATCAGGACATATGATGGTGAGCTTGTAAGAAAAATGTCATGATAATGGTTCAGCTTTTCCTCCGGAACTCTTATACTGCATCTGTGCAGAAGCGAAGTCTGGGTAAGCGCAGGCAGTGTTTTGTGTACACTCTCAACCACTATATCAGCCAGCTGTCGTGTCGCAGGCTCAGGCCAGGGCAGATGAAGATTACCTGCCTTCTGAGCCAGAGTCAGATGTGCACCATGCGCCTCATCAACTATCAGAACACTTCCATACATATGAACCGCGGTCGCAATATCGCGGATATCACTGGTCACTCCCTCGTAGGTCGGTGAAGTGACAACCACCGCCGCCGGAGAATGTCCCGAATCCTGCAATCGTCTCAAAGCATCCTCAACATCCTCGGATCTCAAAGGTCCGGGTATCTTGCTGCCGTACTCAAACGGAGGTCTTTTTACATGAACTGTTGTGAGTCCTAGAAGTTCTGCTATATTTTCCACGGATCTGTGACATACTTCATCGATCAGTATCACATCTCCACGCTTGCATGATGAAGCGATAGCTATCTGATTGCCCGAAGTAGATCCGTTCACAAGCAAATAAGTGTTATATGTATTATAAAACCTCTCTGCTCTCTGTATCAGTTCAAGTATGGTTCCCTGAGGCTGATGCAGATCATCCATCCCATCAACCTCTGTAATATCTATGGAGTACGGGTTTTCCATATAAAACTTTATATTTCTCTTATGTCCGGGCATATGCATAGGCACCACTCCCGATGTGACATATCTTTTTAACTCACCATACAAGCTCATAAGCACCCATCCTCATAAACAGACAACAAGTAGCAGGACTTATAAGCCCTGCTACCTGATAAAGTCGTTTATCCGACACTATTGAAAAAATCACTGCTGAAATCAGGAGATCCGCTGTTATCCAAGTGATTTAACCAATCCCAAAAATTTACATCGCCTGCTAACACTGAAGCGTAGGCTCCTGTAACGAAAAGTGCAACAACAGCAATTATGGTAAATGCAATACCGATGATGCCGAGTATCAACCCTACAGTGAGCATACCGTCATCTACACCCTTCTGCTTCTTGGTCGCATAGATGATTATGGCCGCAATACCGCATCCCAAACTGATGATGCCCGTAAAGCAGCAAACAATAGATACGATTCCGAGTATAAGTGCTGCGATACTTGTGCCAGGAGTAACCTTCCTCGGCTGTCCGGGATATCCCGGCTGTCCATACTGTCCGGGTTGTCCCTGATATCCCGGCTGTCCCTGGTATCCCGGCTGTCCCTGGTATCCCGGTTGTCCCTGATATCCCTGCTGGCTCTGGTATCCCGGCTGTCCCTGAT
>JAFSTZ010000011.1 GCA_017445525.1 Eubacterium sp. | reverse complement strand
TAATTCGTCATGTGTGACATCTTCTCCTGTTTAGTCTTCAGGTACTTGATATCCTCGGGATGCGGCTCGATCTGGATAGGCACACGCTCCTCTATAGTGATACCGTAGCCGGAAAGGCCTGCTATCTTTTTGGGATTATTTGTAAGAAGTCTCAGCTTCTTTACACCGAGATCATACAGGATCTGTGCGCCGATACCGTATTCTCTGAGATCAGGCGGAAAACCGAGTTTGATATTCGCCTCCACGGTATCAAGGCCGTCCTCCTGAAGTTCGTAAGCCTTGAGCTTGTTCAGAAGCCCGATACCTCTACCCTCCTGGCGCATGTAAAGGAGTATCCCTCTTCCCTCCTTTGCTATCATGCGCATGGCAGCATCAAGCTGTTCCCCACAGTCGCATCTCCTGGATCCGAACACATCACCCGTCAGACACTCCGAGTGTACTCTGGTGAGAACCGGCTCGCCATCAGCCACATCACCCATGGTGAGAGCTACATGATGCTCTCCGTTCGTGATATTTTTATATCCATGTATAGTGAAATCTCCGTACTTTGTAGGAAGCTTGGCCATCGCCTCGCGGCTGACCAGCGTCTCCGTCTCAAGTCTTTTTCTGATAAGCTCCTCTATAGTGATAACCTTGATGCCATGTTCCTTCGCAAAGTCATACAGTGCCGGCGTACGCATCATGGTGCCGTCATCACTCATGATCTCGCAACAAAGACCGCACTCCTTCAGTCCGGCCAGACGCATAAGATCAACAGTCGCCTCTGTATGTCCGGCACGCTTCAAGACTCCTCCCTCTCTGGCCTCAAGCGGAAACATATGTCCCGGTCGCCTGAAGTCCTCCGGCTTCACATCATCCTCAACGCACTTCATAGCGGTGAGTGACCTCTCAACAGCAGATATACCGGTAGTAGTATCGATATGATCGATAGACACGGTAAATGCTGTTGCATGGTTATCAGTATTGTTCTCAACCATCTGAGGAAGCCCGAGCTTCAAGGTCATCTCGTGACTCATAGGCATACAGATAAGCCCCTTTGCATCGCTCGCCATGAGGTTGACATTCTCAGGTGTTGCATGCTCTGCGGCGCATATGAGATCCCCCTCATTCTCCCTGTCGGGGTCATCTATAACAAGGATCACCCTGCCCGCTCTCAACTCATCCAAAGCCTCATCTATGGTTGCAAGATTGTTCATCATTATTCCTTCCCTGATCTGCATGCAAGCATGCATCATTCTCGTTGTTCTTGTAGTTTCACACTTTTCTTCACTTAAGGCTCAAGCTTTACCTCTAAAAACCGTTTTCTCTCAAAAAAGCCTCTCCTGCAGCAAAGTCTCCGGAAAGCCTGCCGGATAACCCTCTACCATCTGAGCCTGATTGCTCTTCCGCTCCTCTGGCCTTTTCGACGTATTTGCCCATGATATCGGTTTCGATATTTACCAAGTCTCCGCTGCTTTTCACCTTCAGTGTGGTCTGTACTATAGTATGCGGTATCACCGAAACGGTAAACTCTTTGTCATCGACCGAAGCCACTGTCAGGCTGATCCCGTCCAGAGCTACCGATCCTTTTTCGACTATATACCTGAACAGATGGGGATTCTCCGGCTTTATCCGATAGATGATCCCCATCTCCTGTTTTTTAACCGATACTATATTTCCGATGCCGTCGACATGACCGGCCACCATATGTCCGCCGAACCTTCCGTCAGACGACATCGCCCTTTCAAGATTTACGGGATCCCCGACCTTGAGTATCCTCAAGGTCGATCTCTTTACTGTTTCCTCCATGACATCCGCCGTAAATCCTCCGTCATCCATGGATGTCACAGTCAGGCATACTCCGCAAACCGCGATACTGTCGCCAACCCGTGTATGCTCCAAAACCCTGTTGCATCTTATCCTGATCCGTTCAGACATGGATCGTTTATTTATACTCTCTACCGATCCTATCTCCTCGATGATTCCGGTAAACATCAGTCTCCCTTTCCGAAATATCTGAATCCAAGCATAGTGATATCATCAAACTGCGGAGCCTCACCGACAAAGGCATCGATACCTGCTCTGACATTGTGCAAAAGATCCTTCGGTATAGCATTCGGATCTACATTGAGAGCATCTGTCAACCTTTCCTCACCAAACAGCTCATCATGCGCATCCGTAGCCTCTGTAACACCGTCCGTATATACAAACAACGTATCACCCGGCAAAAGTTCAAACTCATGATCCTTGAAAATCATGCCTTCCATGGTTGCCACAGCGGGACTGTGTCTGTACTTGATAAGCTCAAACGTACCATCCTTGTGACGAAGTGCCGGATGCTCGTGACCGGCATTTGCCGCTCTACCTTTTCCTGTCTTGAGATCGATGATAGCGAGCCATACAGTGACGAACAGCTCTGCCTCGTTACCCTCACACATCTGGTCGTTTACGTCGGTAAGGATATCTGCCGGGTCACCGCCCATCATGGCTCTCGTCTTGATAGCCGTCTTACCCTTTGCCATAAACAGTGCGGCAGGAACTCCCTTACCTGAAACATCTGCCATAACCAGAGCCACATGTGTAGCGTCTGTCAGGAAGAAGTCATAGAAGTCTCCACCGACCTCCTTCGCAGGATGCATAGTCGCATAGAGATCAAACTCCTTCAGGAAGTCGTAAGTACCAAAGTCACTCGGGAGCATACTTGCCTGGATGCCGGTAGCGATATCGAGCTCTGCTCCGATCCTCTCCTTCTCAGCCGTGATCTCAGTGATATTCTTGATATAGTCATTTATCGAAAGCTCCATGGTAAGCAAGCTTTCGGAGAGCATCTGTATCTCGTCCTTTGTTTTGATCGTGGGTAATCTGTCAGAAACCGCAGTATCAGCTGACACAAAGTGATTTGCCTCGTGTGCCATGATCATGATAGGTGCTATAACCATCTTTCCGATCATAGTTGTAAGGATGACGATAACAACGATCAAAAGTATGGCAGCTATACCCGCCAGGGTAAGTGCGAACAGCCAAACATCACCCTTGAGAGTCGGCATAGGTATTTCTACAAAAATACAGGCGATCGTCTTGCCATCCTGAACCACGGGATGGATAGCTGTCATGTTCCAACCAAATCTGGTATCCGTTTCGATAAAACGCTCAACTCTGTTTCCGGTTTTGATAGCAGTCTTAACATCCTCGATAAACTCGGGAACCAGAGAACTGGTATCACCGAACTTCATGTCTTCTCCGGCTACCATATAGTGATCGATTATATAATTGATCGGTTTCCATTCGCCTTTTTCTCTGGCCTCAGGAGTAAATGCATTCAGTACATCCTCGTCGATAACGCTAAGAAAAATATCATTTGCGGAGAAGCTTTCTCTCACTTTAAGGAAAAAACTATCAAGCTGATTGTACCTCTCCTCACCCAAAACATCCGCAGGTGTAGCATCCGGCTTCGCTCCGGATTTGTAATCATCTAGCAACTGTACAAGTGCCGGTATCTCCCCCTCATTAAAAGCAGCCTCTACAGTCTCTGCGATATCATAGGCTTCCTTGTCATAAGAGTTCATGACCGCCCTTTGATACAACAGACAACCTACAAGAATGATTGCTGAACTTAAAAGCAAAACGAATATGATTATAAGAATATTCATCTTGCCCCTAAGCGAACGCTTGATACGATTATCCTTTTCTTTGTTTTCTTTTTCCATAATGATCCTTTCCGGGTCTGCCACCCTAATATTTATCTAAAAGCTTAATTGCCTTCTACCATTCACTAAACCCGTTTACTGTCATATGAACAGGTTTTGTATTGCCTTTTAGTATATTATTTTTTACAAGAAATGTAAAGTACTTATCCGGAGAAATTATCCTAACCTCCGGCGGATCAATAAGTTCCATCCTCCTTAGATTACCATAAGAAGGATTATAAATCGCTAAGTATTTATCCATAAGCAGAGACAGCTCCGATTCACTTATATCACTGTCAAGTCCCGACACAACCATCCTATAGCATGTCTTCAGCCTGGAAAAATACGGTCCCACGCAGTACATGGAAAACGATATGCCATCATCCCGAAAACGATCCGCCATCTTTTCTATCTGAATAATGGAAGTACGTTCACCGGCGATGGATACAGTCTGATTCTTTCTCCCCATCACTTCAAATGTCGGAAACGAATCCATAAATCCGGTGACCTTTATCACATCTCCCATACGATATCTGTACATACCGCCGAAACTCGTGATCACCGGCTCATACATATGTCCCCTGACCAGTTTGTCGGGAAGCAGAGGATGTTGTCCGGCATCATCGTCATATGGCAGAAACTCCACAAAACACCTGCCGGGAACCATACGATAATTCAGGTCATTCTCAGCAAAACAATCACCCACATATCCCTCTGTAGACATATAATAATTATAGTATTGCGATACACCGTTGGCGTACTCCAAAAGCATATCGTTTTCAGCCTTTACAGACTTGTTACTGATACCTGTCAGCAACCGAAGGCGTGGCCACAATCGCTTTGCTATCCCTATCATATCTCCATCGAGTTCTTTTTCCAAAAGGCTTATGCGCTCCGGGCTTATCTGCAAGCCGATCAGATAATCTCTCACACGAGAGGATATCCTTATATCATCAGGAATCACTCTCGTTTTTATAGCCTTTAATAATTTCTCATGATTCTTTTCAAGATATGTAAAAAATCTCAGATGATCATACTGATAAAGCGCCTCCATCATAACAATATCTTCACATGCAAGCGCAGCATAGGTTCTTGCGAAGAAAACATCCTCCGTCTCAGTATCAAAGAGAAGTATATCGCCGCCCAGGTAAGTATCCGGATCCAGATAACCGTATTCTCTTTTATACTTATAAAACATCTCTGATATCAGCACCTGACTTTCACTGTCACCCGGCTTCACTTTAAATGTCTGCTGAAAAAGCCTCTTTGCGCCACTGGCCTTTCCGCCAACCTCCTCATACACCTTTTGTGGATACGCATCCAGATCGTTGCCGTAAAGATTCATCATCCTGTCAGTAATACTGATGAGTTTGCCCGTAAATCCGGTTGTTCCGGAAGTATGGCAAAAAGAAAGTATCTTGTAATCCGGTGAGAAAAGAACACCTTTCTCGCCTGCTTCGATCCTCTCCATGTAGGCTCCATAATCATCATAAATAGTCAGGGGAACCCTGCTCTGATAATCTTCAGGAGAGGTTATCGAAGAAAAATCGAACCTACGACCGTACTCGGTATCGGCGTTTTCCTCTATTATGGTTTTTAGTGTCTCGATGTTTTTATCCATGTATTGCCTCTCAACGCGTGAGACCCTAACGGACGCAGACTCACGCTCTCCTACGCGTGAGACCCTAACGGACGCAGACTCACGCTCTCCTACGCGTGAGACCCTAACGGACGCAGACTCGGATTCCTTCGGAATCCTCGTTGTCCGTTAGGTTCACCTGCACATGGATATAAATGTCTGCATGCAAGCATGCGCCATTTATATCCCCTGTGCAGACTCACGCTCTATCGCTCAAAGAATATATGCAAAGTATTTATCCCAAGTGCGTAATAGTGGTTCGTCATGGTTGCAAGCTTCTCCATCATGGTAACACCCATAAACTCTACAGGATCTGCGTCCTCGGCTCTGGCAGCCTCAAACACATCATATTTATCTCCTGCT
>JAFSTZ010000065.1 GCA_017445525.1 Eubacterium sp. | reverse complement strand
GAAAGAAAAGATACTGTCAGAAGCGATAAGGGATTTTACGGCGGCGTCGAAAACAGGACCCGATGAGATAGAGGGATATCACAATGATCTCGATATCAAAAATTACACTATAAAGGTGCATGCGCTGAAGAGCTCGGCGAGGCTGATAGGAGCTACGGAGCTGTCTGCGCAGGCTGCTCATCTGGAGGCGTGCGGTGATGAAGAAAAATGGGATGAAATACATGATCTGACACCGAAGTTGCTGGCTGACTACAGGCTGCTCGCAGAGAAGCTGCAGGCCTTGTATGAAGAGCCGGATGAAAAGGAGGATGACAGACCGGAGATAGATATTGACAGTTTGAATGATGCATATGCCGGCATACGTGAGTTTGTCGGTGCATTCGACTACGACAGTGCGGATTCCATCGTTGAGATGCTGGAGGACTACAGACTGCCGGCGGATGAGGTGGAACGCTTTACCAGGATCAAGGATATGCTACTGAAGCTGGATAATGAGGGGATAATTAAGGAACTTGGTTAAGGAGGTGGCAAATGGAAAGAGAAGTATTGCTGATAGGAGATGACAGTGGATTTGTGGTACGTGCGACGATCGGTGCACTGGAGAAAGCTGATTACAAGGTGATGACGGTAAAGCCGGATGTTGATCAGATATATAAGCTCAAGGTGACACCTGATATATGGATCCTCTATGTGGAGGATCTGGATGAGGAACTCGTCAAGGTCCTCACCTACTGCAAGGACACGGTAGGTGGGAGGGGCGCATTTTTCTATATGATAGGCAATCCTGAGGATCTGAAAGAGATAAAAAAGACCATACCGGATGCACTGATAAGAGGAACATTTGAGAGACCGGTCAACAACAAGGAGCTGATAAGCGAGCTCAATGCTGTTGTGTCTATGGGTGAGCGCGGGACGCTGGATAAAAGTATTCTCGTGGTTGACGATGATCCGACGATGGTTCGTATGATCAAGAGTCTTTTATCTGAGAAATATAAGGTTTATATGGCGAACTCGGGTATGAACGCTATCACTCTTTTGCTTAAAAATCAGGTTGATCTGATCCTGCTTGATTACGAGATGCCGGTAGTTGACGGAGCACAGGTGCTTGAGATGCTTCATTCGGAGACCGCTACTAAGGATATCCCGGTCATCATGCTTACTGCAAAGGATGATAAAGAGAGTGTTATGAAGGTGCTTGAACTTAAACCCGAGAAATATCTGCTCAAGTCTATGCCACCGAATATGTGGGTTAAAGAGATCGATGACTTTTTTAGAAGTAAGATGTAAATAATGCTTTACAAAAATAATCTCATGTGTTATAGTAAGGGAAATCGTTGATGAGGAGAGTAAGTCAGGCGATGGTCAACAGAGAGAGGCGCACAGCTGAGAGCGTTTCGTCCTTACCCTGATCGAAGACCACCTCGGAGAGGCTCCAATCAAGCCCGGTGACTCCGTTATCGTCTTAAATGAGTGGCCGTCGTTGTTTTGGCAACATGGGTGGAACCGCGTAGAATCTGCGTCCCATGATCCTATCATTTCAGTAGGGTTGTGAGGCGCTTTTTTTCGAGTGTTACCCTGCGACGCGTAAGCGGAGCAGCTGGTAGCACCGATGCAAGGACTGCCCGAGAAGCCGAGCCGAAGGCGAAGGGTGATCGGTTGCAGTCTACTGCTCTGAAGGCGAAGGCTGATCGGCAGCAGTCTGCTGCTTAAGAGGCTACCCTGTTTAATTGTTTAAGAAAAGGAGAACAGACATGGAAAAAGAAGAATTCTTAGGATTGTATCGTCATTCGCTGGCGCATATCCTGGCGAAGGCCGTGATCGAGATCTTCGGAAAGGATCAGGTGCAGTTTTCCATCGGACCGCAGATAGACGATGGCTGCTACTATGATTTTACACTTCCGAGACCGGTCAAGGAGGAGGATTATCAGACTATCGAGAACAAGATGCGTGAGATCTTAAAGCGCAAGGAGGACTGGACCCGCAAGGAGGTCTCCAAGGATGAAGCCCGTGAGATCTTCAAGGATCAGAAGTTCAAGCTTGAACTGATAGAGGATCTTCCGGATGATGAGATCATAACGATCTACTATACGGGCGATGACTATGTAGATCTTTGCCGCGGTCCGCACGTTGACAATTCCCAGGAGCTTTTATCGACTGCGTTTCAGGTGAAATCAGCATCGGGAGCTTACTGGAGGGGAGATGAGAACAGGGACTCCATGCAGAGGATCTATCTGTATGCTTTCCCCGACAAGCAGCAGTTGAAGGAGCATCTTGCACTCGTTAAGGAGGCTCAGGAGAGGGATCACAAGAAGCTCGGTCCGCAGCTCGGACTGTTTATGTTCCATGAGACTGCTCCGGGCATGCCTTACTGGCTGCCAAAGGGCTGGAAGCTGTACAACGCTCTGCTTGAGTTCTGGCGCGGTATCCATGAGCGTCACGGATATCAGGAGATCGCGGCGCCCATGCTCAATTCACGTGAGCTGTGGATCACGTCAGGTCACTGGGCTCATTATCAGAACAATATGTTTATATCCGAGATCGATGAGAACACTACATACGCAGTTAAGCCGATGAACTGTCCGAACGCCATAAATGTCTATAGAAATGAAGGCAGATCGTATAAGGATTTTCCGCTTCGTTTTTCTGAGACTTCACCGATACACCGCAAGGAGAAGTCGGGTGAGCTGAATGGACTTTTCAGGGTGCAGCTTTTCCATCAGGATGATGACCATACATTTCTTACCGAGGATCAGATAGGTGATGAGATAGCTGATATCATGGAGATAGCAAACGAGATCTACAGCACTCTCGGCCTTACTTACAGGGCTGAATTATCGACACGTCCTGATGACTTTATGGGAGATGTGGCTCTCTGGGACAAGGCTGAGGCTGAGCTTAAGGAGATACTTGACAATACCTACGGCGAGGGCGGTTATGAGATAAATGAGGGCGACGGTGCTTTCTATGGCCCGAAGATCGACCTTCAGATGAAGGACGCTCTTGGCCGTGAGTGGCAGATGGGTACGATACAGCTTGATTTCCAGCTGCCGGGCAACTTTGATCTCAAGTATGCCGCTGCTGACGGAACCCAGAAACAGCCGGTCATGATACACCGTGCGATATTCGGTTCGTTTGAGCGCTTTATCGGTATACTGATAGAGAACTTCAAGGGTGCGTTTCCGTTCTGGCTTTCTCCGATACAGGTGTCCGTTGTGCCTATCAGGGAGGAGCACAATGAATATGCGAAGAAGGTTGAGGATATGCTCCGTGATAACCGCATACGTGTTGAGACCGATTATTCCGATAAAAATATGATGAACAAGATAAAGAATTACAAGAAGGCAAAGACTCCTTATATCCTGGTTCTTGGAGATAAGGAGGCTGAGAACGGCACGGTGTCGCTGAACATCAGGGGGACGAACAAGCAGAAGAATGACGTTCCGCTGCAGGAGTTCATAGATATGTGCCTTAATATGGAAAAGGAAAAGCCGCTTGAGTTGATGGAGTAGGTGCGGAATGTGTTGAAAAAGGAGGAAAGAGATAGAATGGAACTGAAGTCGCTGAAAAAAGAATTAAGTGAAAACAGTTATCCCGGGAGGGGGATCGTGATAGGGAAGACACCTGATGGGAAGAAGGCGGTTTGCGCTTACTTTATCATGGGCAGAAGCGAGAACAGCAGGAATCGTGTTTTTGTTGAAGATGGTGACGGGATCAGGACTCAGGCTTTTGATGAGTCGAAAGTGGAGGATCCGTCACTTATCATCTATGCTCCGGTGAGAGTCAGAGGGATCGATACTATCGTTACCAATGGTGATCAGACTGATACTGTTTATGATTATATGGAGAAAGGATGGAGTTTCGAGCAGGCTCTTAAGCTCCGTGAGTTTGAGCCGGATGCACCGAATTATACTCCGCGTATTTCAGGTATCATGAGGGTAAACAAGGGAAGTTTTGATTTTGCCATGTCGATCCTTAAAAGTCACAACGGCAATCCCGATGGATGTGACAGATTTACCTATCACTATGAGAATCCGCCGGCAGGTGAAGGATACTTTATCCATACGTACATGGGAGACGGCAATCCGCTTCCGAGTTATGAGGGTGATCCGACACCGGTGGATGTTCTCGATGATATCGACGCTTATACAGATCTGATCTGGAACAGTCTCAATGCCGACAACAAGGTATCTCTTTTTGTCAGATATATAGATATCGCGACAGGTAAGTATGAGACAAAGATAGTTAATAAGAATCATTGATCCCGAGTTGAGGAGGTGTCATGGATGGAGTTGGTTGTT
>JAFSTZ010000010.1 GCA_017445525.1 Eubacterium sp. | reverse complement strand
CTGGCACCGAGAGGCGACTTCGACGGGATGATATACGGGCTTTTCAACCTGATGAGTATCCTGGGACTGATAGGTGTGTGGGCGCTTGCGCAGATGTTGCGGAAGAAACACAGACGGGTAGTGCAGGTTGGTTTGGTCAGAGAGTAGCTTGACGTGGGTATGTATTCCCCTGATGCGGTAGAGTGGAAGTCGTGAAAAGTATTTTTACAGAAGGATGAGATATCTGATGAAGTGTGTATACAAACGGGCGGCGGTCGTGGTCGGTTTATCGATCCTGCTGACTTTTTTTCAAAACATTTTTACCAATGTTTCGTCATATGGACGTGGTATGATCCCGGGTATCGAGGGTGAGGAGGCTGCGACTGTGACGGGCGTTGCTGTTAAGCCGGTTGGAACTGTGACGGGTGCGGCGGTTCAGCCGGTAGGGATAGTGACGGGTGTGGCGGTTCAGCCGGTTGTTACACCTTACGAGCTCAGTGATGAGGAGCAGGAGCGTGTGGATGAGTTTGAGGATGCAAAGACGAGAGAGCTTCGCTGTGTCGTCGATGCGGCAAAGAAGGTCAGGCTTCGCTGGAAGAAGATCAAGGATGCTGACTACTACGCCATCTATCGCTCGGAAGAGAAGCACGGTGAGTATGTAAAGATAGATACCACGAAAAAGAAAAAGTATACCGATCGCACTGCAAAGGGAAGGCGGGACTATTTTTACAGAGTAGAAGCGGTCTGGTATTTCCATGAAAAGGTCTATACCAGCCGGCCGGGGAAGAGGCTGAAGGTCTACGTCATGCCGAAAAAACCGAGAACTGTCATCGCCGGAGAGTGCTTTGTGGAGGACTTTGCGATGCTGTCCGGTTTCTGGCCGAGGAACGTGCATCTCGTCTACAAGATCGGTGTCAATACGTATACGATGCAGCACAACAATTACTTTGAGTATAACGGGAATACAGTAACCGGGATAGAGAAGATAGCGACATACAATCCTGACAGAGTTTACTTCCTGATCGGCGCCAACGAGTCAGCGTGGGTGAATCCCGAGTGGACGATGAACAATTATACACAGATGATCAAGCTGCTCAGGAGCAGGAATAAACATATCCAGATAGTTCTGATAGGTGTTCCGCCGTTTGGCTGGAGCTCGACGCAGAACATACCGACCGAGGATAAGAGAAACAGCTACAATGTCGCATACAAGCGATATGCGGACGAGAGGGACTATGTGTATTACTGTCCTGCGACATATGTGCTGGAGGATAGCACCGGTCATCTCGCCGGATCCTACGACGGTGGGGACGGCTGTCACTGGAACGAGACCGGAGCGGCCCGGGTTGCAGATGAGGTCAGAGAGTGGAGCAAAAAGACGTTTGGTAATTGGTAGGAGTGCAGTGATATGAGCAATACCTATGGCGTGATAGTTGCCGGCGGGATCGGCAGTCGTATGGGATGCAAGGATAAACCGAAGCAGTTTATGCTGCTGGACGGTAAACCGATCATCATCAGGACGATAGAGCGGTTTTGCGGGATAGATGAGTTACGGGAGATCATCGTACTTTGTCCGGCTGAGTGGGTTGATTATACCGAGGATCTGGTGAGAGAGTATCTGCCGGATCATTTATATAGAGAAATGAGCCGTTCCGGGCATGATACCCGGGTGCCGATGGGCAGGATAACAGTTATCCCGGGCGGTGATACTAGAAATGAGACCATCATGCGTGCCATCGACTACATAGAGGAGGCCGGCGATCTCGATGATGATACCGTCATAGTGACACATGATTCCGTGAGACCGTTTGTGACCGAGGAGATCATCAGGGAGAATATAGCATATGCGCTGGGGAAAGTGGGTGTCTCAGATGGGAGTGACTCCGGAGAGGTTGTCGCTTCAGGGTATGACGAAAGAGAGATGACTGACAGCAGAGTACGTGCCTGTACAACAGCTATTACTTCGACCGACACGATACTTATCAGTGATGGAGGAGCAACTATATCTGAGATGCCTGACAGGAGCAGATCATATCAGTGTCAGACGCCGCAGACCTTTCCGGCGAAAAAACTACGTGAGTTATATCGGTCACTTAGCGAAGAGGAGAGGGATGTTTTGACTGATGCGGCGAGGATATTTCTCATGAAGGGTGAGAAGGTGCATATAGTCGAGGGTGATATATCCAATATAAAGATAACATATCCACAGGATATGGCTGTTGCTGAGGCGATGATCGGCAGGCGAGGATGAAGTGGCGGCTATGCTTTGCTACGGACAGGCACTATGTCCGGAATCATGGATTCCGACCGCTGTGACAAGCTGTGAAGTGCAGGAATTGAAAAATCTTTACTGAGATTGAATATTCTGATAATATAGAAATGTTGCATTCAAATATCTGTGATCATCATTCGTATAAATCTCATGTTGTTCGGTTATTTAAGAACCGTTGTACTGGGGATGGATTGGATTGTGATCAGATCAAGGAGTTATGATGGAAAGAGAGATAGTGAAGCAGGAAAACACCAGACGTGGGAATATCCTCTATATGGTCGTTCCCTGCTACAATGAAGAGGCGGTGCTGCCTGAGACTACCAAGAGGCTTGTGGCCAAGCTGACCGATATGATAGCGAGAAAGAAGATAAGCGTCGGCTCGCGCATCCTGTATGTAAATGACGGATCAAAGGACGGTACTTGGCGACTGATATCTCAGTACTATAAAGAGCATGAGATAGTATCCGGATTGAATCTCTCCAGAAACCGCGGACATCAGAACGCTGTTCTCGCAGGTCTCATGTATGCGAAGGATCACGCTGATATGGTCATCTCCATGGATGCCGATCTGCAGGACGATATCGAGGCTATCGAGGAGATGGTTGACAGATATCATGACGGTCTGGACGTGGTCTACGGTGTCAGATCCAAGAGGAAGAAGGACACCAGGTTTAAGAGGTTTACCGCTGAGTTTTTTTATAAGTTGATGCTGAAGATGGGTGTAGAGATTATCTTCAATCATGCTGATTTCAGGCTGATGAGCAAGAGAGTCCTGATGGAACTGGAGGGGTATAAGGAGGTAAATCTGTTTTTAAGGGGTATGATCCCGCTGATCGGTTTTCCGTCGGGACAGGTTTTCTACGAGAGAGACGAGAGATTTGCCGGAGAGAGCAAGTATCCGCTGAGGAAGATGCTTTCCTTTGCGCTGGATGGGATCACTTCGTTCTCGGTCAAGCCTATCAGGATGATCATGACTCTGGGCGTGATCATATTTTTCATAAGTATTGTTATACTGATCTGGTCAGTGATCAGGCACTTTATGGGACATACGGTGCTTGGTTGGAGTTCGACGATGGTGTCGATATGGGCGCTGGGAGGATTGCAGCTGCTCGCGATCGGTATCGTGGGGGAGTATATAGGTAAGATGTACCTGGAGACGAAGAGCCGGCCGAGGTTCGCCATACAGGAGTTGTTGGATGACTGATACTTTGATACTTCCGGGACGACCCGGGAACTAACTTGGCGGGAAGGCTGTTGTTCGACATGCAGTCCGAGCAGCACGTATGAAGTGCTGTCGGATCTGCATGCGAACGCCCTTCCCCGCATGAGGAT
>JAFSTZ010000009.1 GCA_017445525.1 Eubacterium sp. | reverse complement strand
GCCAGCCGACATTCAACAATGACAGGAAATCATCTCCCGGCTCTCCCGAAAAATCATCCAACACGAGCACCGCTCTGTCCTCGCCTATGATCCTTTTTGCGAGGTCGAGTTTTCTGGCAAAATACTCCTCTAACGACTCATCCGGATCCCGCATCGCCGTATTGATGGCAAATCCACTGTCGTCACAGACCGTTTCCATGATCGAACCTCGAAAATAGAGATAGACTACCAAATCCAATTCCTCTTTTGATTCGGACAGGCAGGTGCGTACCAGTGTGCTTTTTCCGATACCGCCCATTCCGGTAACAAGCAGGCATTTACTGCTGTCATCGGATAAAAAGGATTCGACGCGGGCTTTTTCCGGCTCACGACCGACCATCTCGTCCAAAACCGGATAATAGGTTTCATGGATGAAAGGTCTGGTGAGATCCGCATCCTTTTCAAACTCCTCCAGGCAGGTGGTGACAGCACCCATCTTCGGATATCTGTCCTCGGGCATCACGGCAAGTGTCTTACGAAAAAAGTCACTCATCCGCACAAACAATCTGTCGCGGTATCTCCACGACTCGTATCTCGACTTTCCAAAATCATATTCAGCAAACGGATCGCTGTCCGATGCCTCGGGAATCCGGCCAAATACCATATAAAAGAGCAAAGCGCCCACTCCGTAAACGTCCGTCGGTTCCCCGATCCGGTCAAGTCTCCCCTGCCTCTGCTCCATCGGCGCGAATCCATTCGTGTAGGAGATACGATACTGCTGCAAGTCTCCCTTCGCACCGGTCGGGATCATCGAATCGAAATCAAACAGCTGAATAGATTCATTCATCTCATCGAGCACGAACACGTTGTCCGGCTTGGTGTCCAGGTAAAGATAGCCGTTCTCATGGATCTTTTCAATCGTCTTCGCCACACTCTTTATGATCCGGATAGTCTCTTTCAGAGGTCTGTCATCTGATAAGGACAGTTCCTGCCCCTGTCGGTAGGTGATCACCGTGTAGAGCGTGCCGTTTTTCTCATGGATGTCCATGAAGTTCGCCGTCGAGTTGGTCAGCCCATCGGTTTCGAACAATCGGTTACATACGGAAAAAGAATCGCGGAACCGCTGTTTACAGGCATCAAACGAATCCGGATCCGCACATACAAGTTTGCCGTCCTCCGTCCGTGTGATGTCAAGGGAATACGGACAGCACTCCTTGATATAGACGGTCTTTCTCTCTCCGAGATTATTCACATAGTGACCGAGATAGACAATACATGACGCACCTCGCCCGGACTCCCGGTCTATGGTATAGCGATACCCCCGCGAGTCTCCGGACAAATCGAGTATGGCTCCCGCCGGCAGTGCCGGGCGTTTGTCTGTCAGTCGGTTCACTCTCTGTCCCCCTCAAAAGATCGATAATAGAGTTCCTGCATGAATCCGCGAAACGTCATCAACGGCGTGTCGCTGTTTACGAGCGAATATAGGATCACCCAGTCATATGGGTTCCCGATATAGAGCGTCGGATATCCGCAGTCCACGAGATAGTTGTTGATCGTCTGCTCGAGTCTTGCCATCTCTCCGCCGTTTACCGCATAACTCCTGTTTTTCAGCAACAGCCGCACCCAATAGCGATAGAAAACCAACAGGATCAGGATCTTCCTCACACGTTCATGCGACACATGCTCACCGCGGAGGATCTTGTTCAAACCGTCCCTGTCCGGAAACGAATCCTCCGCAAGCGGATGCAGCAGATCCCTGTCCTTCAGTATCGGTTTTAACGACCGGTCAGTGCCGAGCTGCTTCATGTCGATATGGCTCAGCCCTAAAATCTGCAGATAAACATCCCAAAGCGAGTCATCCTTTTCCACACGGATCTTTACCCGGGAGTCTGTCCGACCGTAGCTCTCAACATCCTCCTCGTACCCGCTGTGAAAATCCCTTCTTTCCCTATAGGCCAACCCATCCTCTCCTGCGATCTCATCCCATAGCTCGCGGATAAAGCGCGTGGCGGTCGCATTGTTGTATCCGAAACTCGATGCCCTCTCAGTGAGATAACGGATCAGTTCCTCCTCAGATGAGATTTCCGCTATTTCTGACTGGATCATCTGCGTATAAATCACCTGACCGGTTGCAAGTTTTTGGTCGGTCTTGACGGTCGGGAGCTTTTTCTGTATCCGTAACGCTTCCTCATAGGTCAGTCCATTCCGGATCGCATAGAGCCAGACGATCTCTGTCATGTCGTGCCCGTCAAAGCCACGTTCCAGACATACTCTTCTGAAAAAGTCATCCGCCTGGTCTTCGTCAAGCCTCAGTGCAAAGCACATCTCAAAGGCCGTCTTCCGCTTGATCGACGCGTGAACCGAGAACCATTTCTTCCGGTTTCTCGGCGGCTCTATCCCAGCTGCCTTGAACTCATCCGTGATATATCTGAGAACTTCATCCGGTGTGGCCGCCTCCCCGATCATGCCATTTTCCGTCAAAAAAGCCGTGAGCGCCACATCAAACGGACGAAAGGATCCCGCTGCCTTTTCAAGCATCTCCTCATATCCGTCCTCACCCGGATCGATCCCGTAACTAAAATCCTCCAGAGTCTCTGTATATTTACCCATTTGCGATACCTCCGTCACTATCCTCTATGATAGCCATCGGAAATATCTCTGTCAAGGCTTTCTTTCGTCGTTTACAGGATATCACAGGAATAAAGTATACTGGATTTTCGGATGTAAAAAGCGTGCATCCGCGAAGATGCACGCCTGTTTGAAACGGATTAAACATACCTTTACCGGTTGACATCAAATCCCAGATCCTTCATGGATGTCTTGAGACCGTATAGTTTCGTTAGAAAACAATTATCAATTGTGACTATAGCCAGTTTCATGTTCGAATCTGCCAATCCCACCAACTGGCTGTCCGTAAACGCATAACTGCCACTTCCGGAGTTTAGTTTCACATCCCAAGGATAGGTATGATCGTCACCAACCTGCGATACGGTCGTATCCTTATATGTGAGCATGCCGGTATGCTTCATGTTTTCACTTGAATCATAGGTAAAATCTATCCAGAACAAATCCACATTTCCATTCATGTACATTTTAATCGTAGAAGAACTGGACATATGCCCATATGGGTATGTAGTGACCTTAGTATCCGCTATCAGCTCGAGGTGGACGGTGTCCGTCTCGGGATCATACTCAAGATATACGGTTTCCGTAAGAGTAGACACCCCACTGCTCATCGAGTAACGGATCTTATAATAACCGGTCGAGCTGTCTTTCGATCCTTTGGACTTGATGTATTCCTTAAGCGCCAGGCGATGCTCCTCCGGAGTAGACGGCGACGGGGTAGGTGTTGCCGTAGGAACCGGCGTCGGAGTCGGTGCCACGGTGGGTACCGGGGTAGGCGTCGGTGTCGGAGCAAGCGTCGGAGCAACCGTGGGAGTCGGAGTCAGGGTCGGGGCTGTGGTCGGTGCTACGGTCGGAACCGGCTCCGGTGTCTCATCCGGCGGTATATCTGATTTCGGCTTTACCGTCACATTACAGAAATAGGTCTTTCCTTTATGCGATGCGATGATAGCCGCTGCTCCCACCTTTTTCGCCTTGACTACACCCTTTTTGTTTACGGAAGCGACTGATTTTTGTGTCGATTTCCATCCGACCTTGCCTTTGGCATTTTTCAGAACAAGCTTGGCAACCATCCCTACCTTAAGCGTCAGTGAAGTATTGTTCAGCTTGATCTTTCCGGCAGCAACACTTTTTTCTGGAACCGGAACCGCGCCGGCCAAACTGAGAATCAGAACAAATGTCAGTAGCAGTGATAATCTCTTTTTCATGGCAATTCCTCCAATCTTTTCGATAATGCCAGTACCATAACAGATACTGTAAGCCTATTGTAAACTATGACGCCGCGTAACAGTCAATCCCTATTTGATGTTTTCTCCGCTTCGTCAGATACAAGTCTATCACGCTACGATACGGTTCCGGATTTGCAAGTGCAAAAAGAGACCCCATATCTCTATGAGGTCTCCTCTAACTTTATTGGTGGCTATACGAATCAATCCTTGGCTGAGATTCCCGCAAACCTTATGCACCACTGCGATTTTTTATTAACTGTTTCATATGTGGAAAAATCCATCGGAATCACATATAACGTGCAGGTTTTCCCTTCTTTAATTCCCTTAACGGGATGCATATAATCGATATATAGAACATTGTTGTACGATCCATCATACGCAAGAAGCGTTCCATTCAAAACCTGAAACGGAGTTATTGTCATTCTGATCGGTTTCTTGGCGTACTTATTCACATTTGACTTCAATGTACTATAAGACGGCTTCTTTTGAGCTTCCTTACGAATCTTCTTAAGATCCTTTTTACTTACTTTCTTTGAAAAATACTTGTCATGTTTTTTCATTATCGGTGATATCTCCTGTATACTTCCCGTTATATGATATATCTGTTATCTTGCACTCCATAGGATAGTCCGTTATCTTGCCGCTCTTCAGCACATTGGATGAAAACTCACCTTCCAAACTGAACTCGCTGTCGCCTTTTTTAAATGAGAATTTGCCCTGGCCTTCTGCTCCATTATTGTAGTTTCCCGTGTAAAGCCCACTTTCCGAAGTTCCGTTAATCTCCAGCGACAGAGGAAGATTTGATACGGTTCCGGTCTGGAGTTCACCTCCCTCAAATTGCCCGTCAGCGGTAAACCCATCATTTCCGCTAAACACGCCTGCCCCCTGGGCAAGGTCATCCGATGTGTCACCTGTGTAGGTTCCAACTGCACTCGTCCCCTGCACCGAGACTGACATCGTCATGTTTTCAACTTTCTTTGAGCAGCCACAGATCACCAATCCTACCACTGCAAATAATAAACAATACCTGAACTTCTTCATTTTGCTCAACCTCCTT
>JAFSTZ010000064.1 GCA_017445525.1 Eubacterium sp. | reverse complement strand
GAAATATGCTGCTGATGAGGCCGGGTACGGTAAGGTCTCTGAAGAGCAGAGCCATACTGAAGCTCAGACAGGCACTGGCCTGATAGATTGACAGATGAGTCATGGTGGAACAAGTATTTTGCCTTAAAGATTAACATCAGGTCATAGGTTATGCATCAGTTATATGCGTAAATTGTAACAGAAATCATTTTTCTTGGAGGGTACAGAATTAGTACCCGGAAAGGGAGGAAGATATGTCAGATATAGATAAAAACAATAACGATCTCCCACGTATCGAGGACTTGTCCGAGGAGGAGATCTACAAGATGATACAGGAGGACATGGAAAACATCGAGCCTCCGGAGAGCTTAAGTCCCGCAAATATCGAGAAAAAGCTTCAGGGAGTCACACAGCAGGCAGCGTCCGGTTCGCGCAGAAGATGGATATATGTTGCAGGTCTTGCAGCCTGTCTGGCTCTGGGAGTTATGACCGGTATCATCACATATTCACTTATAAAGGGCGGGGGAGCGGACAGTTCTCCTGCAGAAACAGTTGCAGAGGCTCCGGCAGATCCGGGTTCGGATGCCGGTCAGACGACTCAGGGCGCACCTGTTACCTCATATAGTGGGGAGGGAACGGAAAGTGCAGAGCTGGGTTACGGTGAGGTTTGCGATATCATAAACAACTATAATGAGAGTATGAATATCCGTTATAGAGGTAACGATTACATAGAATATGAAGAAGAGGCTATCACGGAGGAAGAGGCAGATGCTGGGGCCCCGGCAGCGGAGGAGGCATCTGCTGCGGATAATGCCGGTGATATGTCAAAAGGTGCCGAGACTACGGGCGCGTCAAACAGTGACGGCGCATCGTCAGACTATTCACGCACGGATGAGCAGGTAGCAGGAGTCGAAGAGGGTGATATAGTCAAGACAAACGGCAAGTTTATTTTTACCGTAGAGAGGTCTACCTTCGGATATACCGTTCATATCATCCGTCCGGACGGGAACAATTCACAGGAGATAGGCTCGGTCGAGATAAACAGTGGCACCTGTGCCGAAATGTATATTTATAAAGAGAAAATCATCACTATAGGATATGACTGGGGAGTGATACCGGGTGACATTAACGGAAATAGCAATGGAAACAGGGTCAAGACCAACATCGCATTTATAGATTTCAGCAATCCGGCAGAGCCCAAGCATATCAAGACTCATACACAGAGTGGTTACTTCAATACATCTCGCATCTCCGACGGATATCTGTATACCTTTACCGAGGACACATATATCGGAGAAAAATATGACCGCGAGGAGCCAAGGACCTTTGTACCTCTTTTGGATGATCTTCCGGTGGCTGAGGACAGGCTGACCCGCGCTGGAGAAGAGGATACGAACAACTACATGGTGATGTCATCCATCTCTATAGATTCGCCGATGGGATTTACCGATACTCTTGCAGTTCTCGGCGGTGGCGCAACCTACTACATGAGCACGGAGAACATTTATATCGCAAGACCTAACAACAACTTCAACGGTATGGGGATGCGTGGATTCTCGTATAATAATGAGCCGGTAACCTCGATCAATAAGTTCAAGTACGAAAAGGGCCATTTTTTAAAGGGACCAAACACATCGTTCCGAGGGATGATACAGAACTCATATTATATGCATGAGTTCCAGGGGAACTTCGCATTTGTATATACTACATATGATACAGATTGGACGGAACTTAACGGCCTCTGTGTGCTGGACAGCAACTTGAGTAAGCTTGGAGAGCTAAGGAATATCGCACCCGGTGAGAGAATCTACGCTTCGTACTACATAGATAATATGGCTTACTTTGTGACCTATAGAAATACGGATCCTGTGTTTGCGGTGGATATCTCGGATCCGAAGAACCCGACACTTAAGTCCGAGCTGAAGCTCCCCGGCTTCTCATCTTATCTGCACAGCTTCGGACCGGATATGCTGATCGGTATCGGATACGGTGATGCCAGCAAGGATGGAGATCAATGGGATAACTCAGCCAAGATATCTCTGTTCAAGATCGGTGAGGACTATGACATCACAGAGATATCAAAGCTGTTTACGGATCAATATGATTATCACATAGCTGATCAGAATCATAAGGCGATATTTGTAGATGAAGAGAGAGGACTTATCGGTCTCGGACTCGGCAACTATCAGAATTGGGACGAGACAACCGGGCTCGAGCGAACCCGCTATGTGGTATACCAGCTGCAAGGTAAGAAGCTGGTAAAGGTTATGGATACCTACAAGGATAAGGATCTCGGATTCTTCAGTATGCAGGAGGCGAGAGGCGTGCGTATCGGAGAAACCTTCTATGTATGTGAACCGTCGGGCGTTTTAAAGGCGTATGACATCTCATCTGATGGCAAGGAGTGGAAGGAGTCCAAGTAAAAGCAACACCGGATCGATCGGTGTATCATAGAACAGTGTCAGTCCGTTATATAAACGATGGCGCTGATGACATAGAAACCGCCGCTTCACATCGTGGAGCGGCGGTTACGTTATATACACACGTATATACAGCATAGCTGGATGCGAGCGGTGCAGCGAGCAGAGAGGATGATATCCACCTGCTCGATTTAGATGTTTAGTTCAGCGGCTTACCGGTCAGCTTCTCGTATCCCTCGAGATAGATGGCGATGGTCTTTTCAAGCACATCCTGCGGAAGCTCCCAGTCATGCTCACCTTCATGTGCT
>JAFSTZ010000063.1 GCA_017445525.1 Eubacterium sp. | reverse complement strand
TATATGATCTCCTATGTGGTGCCTCTTTTTGACCAGTCTACGGGAGAGTCCATAGGTATCATCGGTATGGATATCGACTTTTCGATGATCACTGATATGATATCTTCCATATCTTTATATGATACGGGAAATGCATATCTGGTGAGCACATCGGGCAATGTGCTTTATGACAGTGTTTTGGAGCCGGGCACGCCTTTTGCCGATAAAGAGGGCATGAGTGACGTGGCAGCCATGATCGCATCGGGAACCGAACCGGATACACTGATAAATTATTCGGATTCGGAGGGTTCCAAAAAGACTGTATTTAAGACACTTAACAACGGTATGACGCTCGGTATCACGGTGTCGTCATCCGAGATCAATGAGAATGCCGATCAGCTGAGAAATATCATCCTGCTCGTCGGTGCGATAGTACTCGTAGTGGTCATAGTCATTGGCTTCTTTATGAGCATGACGATCACGAGTCCGCTCAGAAAGCTGATCAAGGTCATAGATGATACCGCAGACCTGCAGCTCAGCTCCGATCCGGTCACGGAGAAGCTCGCAAGAGGGCATGATGAGCTCGGCTAGATGGCACAGGCTATCATGAGGATGCGCACATCACTTTCAGATATGGTAGAGAACATGGAAAGTATCCAGTCGACCATTACCGATTCCATAGAAGAGCTTGACGGTATCATGAACAGCAACAACACTATGTCAGAGGATAACTCGGCGATACTTGAAGAGCTTACATCAAGCTTTGAGGAGACCGCTGCCGATGCCGGTCATATAAATACCCAGGTAGCTGATGCAAGAAGCAGCTCCGAGCAGATATACAGTCTTATCGATGAGGGCAGGGGAGCTGCCGATGATCTGTCTGAGAAGGCTAAGGAGCTTGAGACATTTGCCGAGAGTTCGATGGAGAAGCTCAAAGCCATGTACGACACCATAGTGGCTGATGCGGCTGCAGCAACAGAGCAGTCGAAGGCAGTTGAGAGGATCAACGAGCTTACGGGCGATATACAGGCTATATCGGGTCAGACAAACCTTCTCGCATTGAATGCCAGTATAGAGGCTGCCAGAGCAGGAGAGGCAGGCAAGGGATTTGCCGTTGTCGCTTCTGAGATAGGAGGATTGGCAGCGCAGACATCGGAGACGGTCGGACGTATCGATGAGATAGTCGATCAGGTCAACGGGGCAGTGCAGAACATGCTCAACTGTATAAATACCATAACTAAGTTTATGGGAGAGACCGTACTGTCAGACTATGAGTCGTTTGATAAGGTCGGTAAGGATTATGAGGGCGACGCGGTAGTATTTATAGAGATGATGAAAAATATCGGCGATGTTACAACGCAGATGACGCAGAACATCTCAGATATCTCGGATTCGGTAGCAAATATCTCCGATATGATTAACAGATCCGAAGATGCTATCCGCTCAGTTGCCGATAAGTCGGTTCAGGTGGCTACGTCCTCCACCGACGGATATCAGAAGCTTCAGACCAACGAGGAGACTATGGGTCAGCTCGGAGATATCATACATCAGTTCAAGAGATGAATTCTTTGTATCCGATCGCCTGTCCCTGAAGAACCTTGGTTTCAAGGTCGTTTGCAGTGTTGTTTAGGAGAGCCTCTGACGGGGCTATCACTCCCGGCTCGGTGATGACTATGATGGTTGAACCGCCGTATTCAAAGTAGCCTTTTTCTTCACCCTTTTCACAGTGGCATTTTTCTTTGTGATTCTTGATCTTGCCGACCAGCAGGGCACCGACCTCCATCTGCAGGATGGATCCCATATCTTTGGTTTTTATGAGAGTGTACTCTCTGGTGTTTTCTTTGTAGATCGGGAGGTAGTCATTTGCTATGGGGTTTACTGTGTGAAAGCTCCCCTCGATCCTGTAGTTTTTCGTCTGTTCACCGGTCGCTGCGTATATGTATCTGTGATAATCGGTGACGGTGAGTCTCAGTACATACAGATATCCGCCCTGAAAACGGGTGGCAAGTTTTTTGGAGTGCAGGAGAGAGCGGAGAGTATACTCGGTGTGCTTTATGGAGAAGTTTGAGTTTTCCAGTATGGGGTATACGCTTGCTCTGCAGTCGCACGGGCTTACAAGGGCATCCTCGTCCTCGTCCACCGGTCTCGCTCCGTCCTTCACTTTTCTGGTGAAAAAGTCGTTAAACGAAGTATACTTTCTCGGCATGTAGTCAGTCATATCCACGTGCTCACGCTTGATAAATGAGTTCACAAGCATGCTCGATAGCTCGGTATCCAGCAGCTTTCCCGACAACCTGGATATGCTCGGGCACACAAGCGGCTTCAACAGCATCCGACCAAACGCATTCGTATATAAAAATGTGAGCAGCTTATCCTGGCCGGTCGTCTCCTCGATCAGTTTTCCGTCTAAATCAATATAATCCAATTGTCTATCTCCTTGTTAGTATAATTCAATAATCAGCCACGGCGAGCAAGTATCCTCACTTTCGCATTAGCGGCTCACACGAATCACTCTTCGTTCCGGACATACGTTGATAACCGTGCGTGCCACTGCGGAACTCGCGTAGATTTTTTTATAGCACTTCGTGCTTTTAAAATCTACGCTCAAACAGGTCCTCGTGTCACGCATCAACGCATATCCGTCACATCGAGCTTCGGCTCGCCTATGTCTCAGTTCGGATAGCTTCTCGCCGTGGCTGATTCCCTGACTGATGCAGTTTCATATAAAATGTGGTTTTACCTGATTATATTCAGCACCTTCAGCATAACCAGCGTAACGAAAACCATCATTATAGCTATGCCACCGTTTCCGGGTTTCTTGATCTTGATATCAAACACATAGAAGAACGCCGTCAGCAGCATGGCTACGCCGAGGATCAGCACAAACACTTCCTGTTTAACATATGGATGGAAG
>JAFSTZ010000062.1 GCA_017445525.1 Eubacterium sp. | reverse complement strand
CATATCGCGATGGATGTCAAGGGTGAGATGATCATCGACAGGATGATCCTGTTGCCTATGGAGGTGCTTGACAGCGGACGTATGGCATCGAGATACTATGTTGCCGATAAGGTAGCTGATCTGCTGATGGAGGTGGTTTAGAACCACATCTGACATCTGTGTATCTGATAGCTGAACGGCTCTGCCTCTACACCGGCAAAGGTAAAGAAGGCGTCCATGACCTGAGCCGGGTTTACGTTGTCGCTGCTTCCGGCAGACAACTTCATAAAGATGCTTTCCCCCGTATATATGGGATGCAGAGTGGGCACCTTTTCGCCTATGGCAGCTTCAAAATCTTCAATAGTATAGGCATGAGCCTGTATGGCAGGTTTCAGATCTATGGTTCTTTCGGATTTCTTCGTCTTTTTTGTAACTATTATCTCGTTTTGATCATAAAAATCTTCAAATTTCTGTTTATATCCATCGAAAAATACTCCATTATTACTAGATATGTTGTCGATCTGTCTGTTTCGGCTGTCGCTCTCGTCCTTGTTGATGGCTTTTGGCTTGGCTGTTATCATATATGCTGCGCTCTTTAACAGTGCCATGGAGTTTTTGAATCCTTCAGGCATCTTCTCGATGCCGGTGATAAAGACTTCATCTGTAAGAACGCTGTTAAGCCGCTCCATGATGATCTCCGGTTCGGCTTCATCAGGCTCGAACTCGATATCTATATAGTCGCCGTCGGTGGTCTGTCCGACGCCGAGAGGTGAAGCGAAGCTCATAAGCTGATGAGGCGAGTATCCCTGAGAATAAGCAACCTTTAAGCCGGCTCGTCTCACGGCTTTCTGGAAGAATCGCATCAGATCCAGATGGCCGATAAATCTGACGTTTCCGGTTTTGGTAAATCTCATACGTGTTTTATAGCGTTCCATGGAGTCTCCTTTGTCGTTTGTGTCCGGATATGTGAAAAGGGCTCTGCTTTCGGCAGAGCCCTTTGTGTTCAAAAACTACTTATCTCAACCCTGTGAGATAGCGCCTGTCGGGCAAACAGCCTCGCAGGATCCGCAATCAAGACAGCTATCAGCGTCGATCTCATACTGTGAATCTCCCTGTGAGATAGCTCCTGCAGGACACTCGCCTGCACATGTTCCGCAGCTGATGCATGCATCTGAAATTACATAAGCCATAATAATAACCTCCTTTGATGTTGAAAATCTCAAAACTTGTCGTAATGACAATATACCACAAACGGTATCAGAATTCAAGCGTAAAAACGCAGAGAAGAGGCTAATCTTGGTTAGTTGAAACTGACGGTGCCGAGCCTGACAAGTTTACTTCCGCAACTCTTCTGACCTCGTCCTCGGCATCTTCAAAGGCGCGTACTATCTCGGCATCAAAGTGTGAGCCTGCACCGTCTTTTATGATGCCCATGGCTTTCTCGTAGGGCATGCCCTCTTTGTAGCTTCGCTTGGATACCAGGGCGTCAAATACGTCAGCGACAGCCATGATGCGGGCGGAGAGCGGTATGTCTTCGCCGGAGATGCCGATGGGGTAACCTGAGCCGTCCCATTTTTCATGATGATAGAGAGCGAGGTTTTTGGCTTCTCTCAGGTATCCGGTGTCAGGCACCAGATCGATGGCACGGTCAAGTATCTCTGCACCCACGGTGGTATGCTCTTTCATGATGACAAACTCCTCATCGGTAAGTCTGCCGTTTTTGTTCAGGATCTGATCGGGTACGTGTATCTTGCCGACGTCATGCAGAGGAGCAGAGTTGTATACGTTGTTGATAAACTCCTCGGTAAGCATATCCTCGTATATGCCGAGCTTTCTCATATGCTTCATGATGATGAGTGTGTACTCGGCGGTTTTGCGGACGTGGTCGCCGGTGCATTTATCACGGCTCTCGACGATGTCCGCGAGGGTCATGATCAGTCCGCTCTGCATGCGGGTGATGGTTTCATTTTTTTTCTGGACATCGCGCATGTACTTCACGTCGTCGGATGCCAGCTTCGATACGGCGTGGTAGAGGTTTTCGACCTCGTCACCCGTATTGACGTCCAGGGAGTGGATGCTTCTGGCGCTTTCCTCCATCGCCTCTTCGCTGTTGTGGGCGAAGTGGAACACACTGTAGGAGATGGTGTTCACCGGGAAGAGTATGTGGTATTTGGTGAGCCAGAGACCTACGGCAAGTATCAGTATAAATAGTCCGAAAAACAGTGAGAACAACTTTGCCAGGAATACCAGGCCGTCTGAATACAGCTTTTTCATGGAGATATCCACGCATGCATAGCACTGACAGCGGCCGTTCTTGTCGTAGATCGGGCTGTAGACCGACATCAGCCAGCCGTAGCGGTCCTCGTAGATCATCGGCTCGACTTCCTTGCCTTCGAGAAGGTCGTCCAGGTACGGCATGATCGCCTCCTCAACCTCCACTATGTCGCCGGGGGCCGCAGCCTTCAGCTCCGGAGTGTCTATGTCAAACACAACATGATAACCGTCATCGAGGATCCTGTAAACATAGATATACTGGATATCATCAGAGCTGTCAAGTATCATCTGAAGTTTATTTTCGATGTCCTTGTAGCCTTCGACTTTTTCTCCGTCCTCTATATACTCATCGACCTTGTCGGCGTCGATCAGACTGGTCTCAAGAGTGGTAACTCCCTTTGCCATCTCCTTGCGATCCTCTATGGTCATATCAACATATATTTGATAGCTTATGATAGTACTGGCGATGGCTATGACAAACATGGACGGAACCAGTACGATAAGGATCTTGGTACGCAAAGACAGATTCCTGACGGAGGTCTTGCCGGCTCGCTTGATCATATCTTTTGAGAGCGGGATCTGTTGCCAGTTGGTCAGGATAAACTTGTCTGTCAGTGACTTCGGTATCAGTTTGATGATCAAAAATGCTATCAAAAATGACAGCGCCTTGTCTGCCAGGTCGATGATGATATCCGCGCTGATCTGTGAACCGAACTGTGGCATAAAGGTATTGTTAAATATAGTATTTGCAAGGTCTGCCGATATGCCCTCGGTTGCAAATCCGTATAAAAACCATGTAAGTACCGAGCTTATGCCGCCTACCAGTACTCCGGTAGTAAATATCGGAACCAAAAGCCGCAGAGGGTTTTTAAAGAAATTTCTCTGTGCGAAAAATGCAGCGACAACCGCTATCAGTATATTTATCAAACCATAATAAACACTGGTGGGATCGATGAACAGTGTTTTTATCATATTTGTGATAAAGCCTACAAGTATGCCCGGGACATATCCGCCGAGGACGGAGGATATGACAGTCCCGATGGAGTCCAGATACAGCCATGTGCCTGTCACAGTTGCGATCTCGGAGCCGATCAGGTTGATGGTGATACATCCTACTATAAGTCCGAAAACCCACCATAATGTTTTATGTTTTCTTTTTTTATTCATAGTTGTTTACCCTTATGTCCAGTGTGCCGCCGGCAACACATTTATCTTCGAGAGAAGGAAGCTTCTTTACGCTTGACATGATCATCTTTCTGAGTGATACGGCATCCTTATCGGGATACTTCGTAGCCAGTCTCGCGATGGCACCGGTTACGATAGGTGCAGAGAAGGATGTTCCTGAGAATATTGCGTACCTGCCGAACCTCGTTTTGTCAACATGTGGAAAGGTGATGGTGAAGTCATCATAAAACCAGGTTTCTCCCAATTTATCAATTATACCATTTTCACCAAAAGAGTTTTTCATGTCAAATCTTAAATATGTTTTGCCGTTTATACTGTATAGATCTAAGGAAGAGGCATCGGTTATCAATTTTGAAGATGTAATCCAATTATCTTTGTAGTTGTGATCATTCGAATAAATGAATGATACATAGGCGCCTTCAATGTCATCAAGAGTGTAACCGGTTATATCATAGTACAGGGAATAAGCATGTTTTGATGGTGTACGTACCCGGTTAAAGTGTACTGCCATCGATCCGTTCCCGGAATCTCCGTGGTAGTCTCTGTCACTGTGAGAGACACTCAAGGCTCCGGTGTTTTTACCTGAGATCTCATCATAAGTGAGGAACATGGGTTTATCCGGAGAAAAGTCGGTATATATCTTGCATAATTCTGACTTTTTATCTGCATCATATAACTGCGGTATCAGTTCATCGAAGGGGACGCAGGATACGACGTTTG
>JAFSTZ010000061.1 GCA_017445525.1 Eubacterium sp. | reverse complement strand
GTGATCGAGCAGGTGCTCTTTGACAAAATGTCGATAGAGATGGCAGCGGGCGATCTGAGACTGAACTCCTGTAACGTATCGGATACGCTAAACCTTGATATGGCAGCCGGTGATGTAAATATCGACAATTCGGATATAAAGATCATTGAAGCCGATATGGCAGCCGGCGACTTCAGATATCATTTCTCTGACAGCAATAAAGCAAAAGAATACTCATATGAACTCGACACCAGTCTCGGAGATGTACATATCATGGGACAGACCTACGGTGACGAGGTTGAGATTAAAGCAGATCCGGATACCGGCAAACGCATGGAGATCGATCTGTCCGCAGGAGATATAACCATCGACTGATATTCACGCAAAAAAATCCGCCCTGCAAAGGGCGGATTTAATTTACCTTTTTCTTACGCTTCCTCATCGGCCTTCTCATCAGAATCAGCATCCTCAGACTCATCGTCATCATCCTTTGAATCCGGATGAAGTGTTACATAATCACGATCATCGTCATCGTCGTCATCATCGAAGAGGTCTTTGTCGAAGTCATCATCGTAGTCATCAAGATAATCCTTCATGAGAACATTCTTTACAAAGTAAAGTACCCCTGCCACAACGGCAGCCACGATCGATAAGGTAAGAACAAACTTTAAAAACTTTTTCATGCTTCCTCTCTTTCCGGAACAGATCAATACGCCCATCCATTCCATTTTTATTATGAAAACGCTTGTCTAAGCATCTCCGATCCATAAATCGCCGTCCGGTCACTCCCAACGATGCCGTGATGCAAAATCAGTATAACCGGCTATCATCTGGAAAGCCTGCGTACCAGATCAAACAGAAGCTCATCCACATCCTTTGTCATGGAGAGAGCCTCATCGATATCGTAATCGATAAACTCACCATCCTTGTAAGCTACAACTCGGTTGGTCTTGCCAGCGATCAGAAGATCAACTGCCTTTGCTCCGAATGCCGATGCATACACACGATCCTGCGTGGTAGGATTGCCTCCGCGCTGCATATGACCAATAACCGTAGCACGAGTCTCGATACCGGTTGCCTTCTCGATCCTCTCGGCAAGTCCGTAGGAATCACCGCATCCCTCGGCATTCAATACTATATGATGCATCTTTCCGACCTTACGTCTGCTGATGATCTTCTCGATGATCTTTTTCTCATCTCCGTCATAACGCTCGGGGATCAGCACATAGTCTGCACCACTTGAGATACCACACCAAAGTGCTATATGTCCTGCTGTACGTCCCATAACCTCGATGATAGAGCATCTCTCATGTGAGGCTGATGTGTCTCTGATCTTATCAATAGCTTCCATGGCAGTATTTACTGCCGTATCAAATCCGATGGTATACTCGGTACATGCTATATCAAGGTCGATAGTTCCCGGAAGAGCTATCGTGTTAATCCCGTTCTCTGAAAGTCTCTGTGCTCCCTTAAATGATCCGTCACCTCCGATAACCACTATACCGTCTATGCCATTCTTTCTGGCATTATCTGCGGCAAGCTTCTGTCCCTCGGGTTTCATCATCTCCATACATCTGGAAGAGTTCAGTATAGTTCCACCCCTGTGTACAATATCCGACACGCTCATAGTGTCCATATCCCTGATATCATCCTCGATAAGTCCCAGATATCCCCTGTGAATACCCTTTACCTGCAATCCACTGTTAAGTCCCGCACGTACAACCGCACGGATTGCTGCGTTCATCCCCGGTGCATCACCGCCACTGGTAAGCACACCGATTGTCTTGATCTCACTCATTTCTCTGTTCATCCTTCTTTTTCATAGAATTGATAAGTCTGACGGTTTCACCTCTCATCAGACCATACACATTAATTATTTTACTACTTTTTTATCAACTTGACAAGAGATTTTTAAAAAAAGTTATTTACATGATCACCCCGCCGCCGATGACGCAATCATCGTCATCGTAGAACACTGCCGACTGTCCGGGCGTCGCTGCCTTGACAGGCTCATCAAAATGTATGATCAGGCCAGTGTCCCCATCCGGCACCTCCAGCCATGCCTCCTTAGCACTGTGATGATATCTTATCTTCACCCTTGCCCGAACCCTGTCTCCGGGCTTCATAGGAGGTATGCCGAGGAAGTTCAGATCCCTGCACCTTACCACATCCGTAAACAGCGCTTCCTCATCACACAACACAACCTCATCAGTCTCCGGCCTGATCTCCTTTACATAGACCGGCCGTCCCATCGCTATACCCAGTCCCTTGCGCTGCCCTACCGTATAGTGTATGATCCCGCGATGCTGTCCCAGCAACTGCCCCGACTCATCGACAAAGTTACCTCGCCTGAACGGATCAAGAGTCGGAGTAACACCGCTTCCATCCGGATCTGACCGCTCAGCTCCACCACTTCCGTCAAAGTTCTTCTCGATAAATCCGGCATAATCCCCATCAGGCACAAAGCAGATCTCCTGGGAATCCTTTTTATCCGCCACAGATATCCCGGCCTTTTCAGCTATATTTCTCACCTCATCCTTGCTGAGATTTCCCAAAGGCATGAAAGTCGCCGACAACTGCTCCTGAGACAGTCTGTAGAGCATATATGTCTGGTCCTTTTTATCGAAAGCAGCCTTTTTAACTGTATATCTTCCGTTATCGAGCTTCACAACGGACGCATAATGCCCGGTGGCCACATACTCAGCCTGCATCCTGTTTGCAAACTTCATCATCTGATCCCACTTGATGATACGGTTGCAACCAACGCAGGGATTCGGCGTCAGCCCGTGCATATAGTCATCCATAAAGGGCTCTATCACACCGGTATTGAACTCCGGGATACAGTTCTGCACGTAATATGGGATCCCTATCTCATCACACACGGCACGTGCATCATCGATCTCACAGCACCTGCTGTCCTCTCCGCACTCCGATACCCATGTGCGAAGCGTGAGCCCGATGACTTCGTGCCCTGCCATTTTTAATAAATATGCTGTCACGGCGCTGTCCACACCGCCTGACATTCCCACAACCACTCTTGACATACTTACTCCGTTTATATCTCATCACATACTGCTGAGTTTCCTTACGCAGAACCTCTCACCGTCCACGTCAGGTCCCCTCGGAAACCCCACAGCCTTAAGCATCCCTCACAGCTACAGCCTCCTCGCCGTACCTGCTCTTCAGCCTGCCGATCAGATCATCACAGATCTTCGTCGAGTGCTTTTCCGGCAGCCTCTTTATCTTCTTGCCATCATTTATATAGATAGTCACGAGATCCTGTCCGTCAAATCCATCGATGATACCAAAAAGCTCATGCTCATGCGATCTATACTCATCAACGGTTTCAAACTTCACCCACAACATCTTCGGTAGCTCATCAAACGGGCGGATCTCCGAGGCGATAAGCTTCGCATCCTTCTCCTCCTCATGGGTCACTCTTCCCTTGATGAGCAGCTTTCTTTCCTTCTCAAAAAACATCCTGAAGCGGTCATACTCCCTCGGGAAAACGATGATCTCAACCTCTCCGGTCATATCCTCTATCGTTAAAAATGCCATGATCTGGTTCGTCCTCGTGGTCTTCACTGTGACCCCCGTCACAAGAC
>JAFSTZ010000060.1 GCA_017445525.1 Eubacterium sp. | reverse complement strand
TGGAAAGATCCTCCATCGAATCGGAATACCTGTTTCTGGACAGCAAAAACATACGACTCAAAGATGTAAAAATGAAAGGCAAGTATTCCTTCCAGTATATCGACGGACTGGAGATAGAGGACAGTCTGCTCGATACCAAGGATGCTTTTTGGCATAGTAAAAATGTAACCGTGAAAAACAGTACTGTCAAGGGCGAGTATCTTGGTTGGTTTTCGGATGGATTGACTTTGATAGACTGCAAGATTTCCGGAACCCAGCCCCTGTGCTACTGTGAGAATCTGAAGCTTATCAACTGTACGATGAATGATGCCGATCTGGCATTTGAATACTCGGATGTAACTGCCGATATCAGAGGACATATCGACTCGGTCAAGAACCCGAAGTCCGGTACCATCACAGTGGACAGCGTGGGTGAGATCATACATGATGACCCTGTGATGGAGTGTACCGGAAGGGTTGTTATAAGATAAAGTGAATAGTACTATTATCTCACGTTCGTTTTCTTCTTCAGTATCTGTGTACCTACGACATAGAATACAACCGCGAGCACGATATTTATAATGCCGACAGCCAGCAGCAGACCTGACGGAAACTCCGCATTCATCTGCATGTTAATTGCCTTTGCCTCCCCCATAGTGAACTCTGAGGAGTGACTCAGGATATACGGTAGCAGTACGCACATATATATTATCTGCATAACCATGTAAATCCCCACATACATCACGATGCTCATCAGTACACGCTTTTCCTGGAAGATCTGACCGAGGCAGACAGCCAGATACCATGAAAGGATGGATGTGATCATCGATATAAATATCATGGCACCGATCTTAAATAAAAATCCGAACAAAGAACCGTATTCTATTCCCGATGAAGTTAGCATTCTTTCCATATGACTGAACACCGTGCCCGGCTCGATGATGCCATTTATAATAAACATGATATACAGTGAGCCTATGGCGATAGCTACAGTCAATACCTGCCATATAGTGGCTACGATAAGCTTTGACAGCATCACGTGATGAGAGTTGACCGGCAGGCAGAAGGTCATGTAGGCTTCCGAGGTTGCTATCGTCTTGTAAAATCTCACCATGATATAGATAAATACTGCTACACAAGCACCTATCATCATCGCTACAAAGCTGACCATGCTTATGCCCGAAAGCAGGCCTCCCGCCAATGATTTCCTGCCGATGTGAGACGCGAGTTTATTCAACAGCGCGAGCACCGGAGTCATCACGATCACGAGCAGAAAAAGCGGCAATATAAGTCTTCCTGTTGCTTTGAATTCGTGTTTGATCATCTTACCTAACATGCGAACACCTCCCTGAAAAGAGCATCAACCGACTTACCTTCCTGTTCCCTGATATCGTCGACTGATGAGTGACGTCTGATCTCTCCGTTTTGTAGAAAAATAACCTCGTCCAGAACGTTCTCAACATCTGATATGAGATGAGTTGAGAGCAACACAGTTGAGTCCTCTGCGTAGTTATTTATGATAGTGCGCAGGATGTAGTCTCTCGTTGCCGGATCGACTCCTCCGATGGGCTCGTCCAGGCAGTACAGCTTTGCCTCGCGGCTCATCGCTGCGATGAGCTGGACCTTCTCGAGAGTACCCTTGCTCATATTTTTAAGCTTCATATCCTCGGAGATATCGAGGCTTTTCAACATCTCTCTTGCCTTGCTCCTGTTGAAATCCACATAGAAATCACCGAACAAGTCAAACGCATCTTTTGCCTTCATCCATGTCGGAAAGAACACCGTGTCCGGCAAAAATGAAACCATCTTCTTTGTTTCGACACCGGGCATCATCCCTCCTATAGTAACGCTTCCCGATGTGGGCGTCAGCAGACCTGCGATTATCTTTAAAAATGTTGTCTTGCCGGATCCGTTCGGTCCGAGAAGTCCTATGACTCTTCCTGTCTCCAGTGTCAGATTTACATTCCTAAGAGCAGGCCACTGTCCATAGCTTTTTGAAAGTGAATCTGCTTGTAATATATTCATGATCTTCCTCCCTTCTCTGATTCCGGTTTGGTCTCTCTGACAAACCGTACTATCTCGTCATCGCTGTAGCCGAGCTCCTTCATCGATCTGTAGAAGCTATTATACTCGCTCACTGCGATCTCTTTCTTGACTGATTCGATCAGTGCCATATCCTCCGTGACCGTGCGACCTGCGGTTCTGCTGGTGATCAGCAGACCGTCTGCTTCCAGAGCGGCCATGGCTCGTTGCATCGTGTTTGGATTTACCGCGGCCTCGAGTGCCAGCTCTCTCACCGACGGAAATCTGTCTCCGGGTTTATAGGCACCTGATGCGATCTGTCTGGTGATGCGCTCGACCAGCTGGATGTAGATCGGTCGCTCGCTTGACAAGTCCCACGCCATAGGCAGTACCTCCTTTGGTAGTTATATGATTGTCTGTTTCTTCGCGCGATAAGCACTGTTTAGAGCGATATCAGTGGGTTGTGTTGGTACCTCATATGGGAAGTCCACACTTCATCACTGTACTGCTGTATTAAGTGCTTAATACAGTTATACAATATGTCTGTTTATTTGTCAATACTTTTTTTATAATTTTTATTTTTCGCTTAGGGAATCGCTTAAATCGGTGTTTATTAATAAAAATCGCTTGCTCTATCTAATGATTTTTTGTATAATATGACATTATGGGACAGACAAAGGATAAGAATCGGATATACGCGATCGACACAGATATACTGAAGGACGAACAGCTCTTCAGTTATTATTATGCCCTCCAGCGTCCTGAGCGGCGGGAGAAGGTTGACCGCATGAGATTTGACAAGGGCAAGAGGCTTACGCTCGGCGCAGGCATCGTGATGGCGGCGGCGCTTGAGTATGCCGGTGTCTCGGGTATGTCTGTCACGATCGATCCGCACGGGAAGCCGGTTGTTGTAGGGGCGGTATGTTTCTTCAACATCTCCCACACCAAAAATATCGCCGTCTGTGCCGTCTCCGACAGGGAGGTCGGCATCGATGTCGAACACAAGAGAGAGCTGAAGGATCCGCTGATACGCCGGGCGTTTACTCCCGAAGAGATCGCCTATGCGGAAAAGCTCAATATGAATGACAAAAACCCGGTAAAAGCAGGGCATGAAGATCAGGGAGGCCAGTTTTTCGGACTGTCAGATGATCAGCCGGAAAAACTGGGGCATGAAGACCGACAGTCTTTCGGACTGTCAGATGATCAATTAACCTACTACACGCGACTCTGGACTATCAAGGAGAGCGTGATGAAGTGGTACGGTCTGGGGCTTGCTCTTCCGCCGGAGGATATCGAGGTGAATCCGGTCACAGCAGGCAGTTTCGGGATGGAAGGAGTGACGTCGGAGCCATCATTTATATATGGGAACTCCGGAGCGGACGTGGCTGTTTCCGTCAAAAACCACGGCGACTGCGACAGGTTGAATTTTACATTTTTCTCGCATAAAGACTGCTGTATCACGGTATGCTCGGAGTATGAGAACTTCACAGCCGGGATGGAGTGGATACGGATACCCGGAGGACAGTATGGCAAGAATTAAAGCAAAAAAATCATATAAAAGTCTCAGAAACAGGATCATGTTTTTTTCCATAATCATGGTTCTGTTATCTATCATCAGTTATGCGGGTATCGGTGCCTTTCGGCTGTACTCGCTGTCTTCGGTTGTCGAGGAACAGGAGAAGGAGCAAAGCGAGTTTACGGAGTCACTGTCCAAGGGTAGTATCTATTTTAAAGAGATTGAAAAATATGAAAAAATAGTAGATCTTACATCAGATAATCTCAGTCATGTGATCGGTCAGTATGAACTGTTTCTGTCTGTGTTTGAAGAGAATGCCCGGATGATGACACTGTTTCCGGAGTACTATCACAGTACTTATGTCACGTTACCGGATCAGTCGTTTGACGGTGATTTACATACTCAGCTTTTATGGCCGGGTAAGCCCCGGAAACAAAAGCTTGGTGCATTATATACCAAGCTTGCCGGACAGATACCTACACTGTATAAGCTTATCTCAAATGATGAAAAAACTTTCCTGAGCTTTTCTGTTGCTATGCCCGATGGCTGCACGGTTTTTTATGATGCCTATTCATCAAATAAACTTGACAAAAACGGTGATCCGGTCGCATATGATCCCAGAAAAGAAGACTGGTATCAGGAGACGGTAAAAGAAAAAAAGGTAGTATATCATAACGAAAGAAATCCGAGATTTTTTGATACTCCGGAAGTCATCATGAGCTATCCCGTATACAATAAAGACCAACTGATCTGTGTTCTCTCATTGCATATATCTATTGAGGGTATAAGGGAAAAACTTGTAGATGTTGTCGACGGTAACTATGAACAAATATTTGTGTTTGATCAGGACATAGAGCTGATAGCCACGACCAAATCAACAGGTGAGTTATCATCAAAAGAAGTTATGAAAAGTAACTTGGAAAGCAGTTCTGAGGATCCGGATCTGCAAAAAGATGTCACTCGGGTATTAAAGAGTGTAGATGAAATCAATTCGTTAACTGTTGACGGAGAGGAATGCCTTACATTTAAGGATCAGATTGTTCCTTCCGGATGGACGGAATTGATCATAGTAGGAGAAGGAGCAGTAAAAGATGAAACCGATGCAATAGAGGAGCTGCTTCATAATTCGTATGATAAGATGAGCTCAGCTGTCCGGGGATCATTTATAGAGCTTGTCATAGGTATGAGCATCCTCCTCGTAGTATTGCTCGTTGTATCGATAGTTCTTTCAATCCGTATCTCAGGCCGGATCACGAGACCTATAAATCTCATGACGGATAAGGTCAGGGAGATGACCGGTGATAACATCGTCTTTGAGATGCTTCCTGAGTACGAGACGGGTGATGAGATCGGTGTTCTCGCAGGGACCTTCTCGAGCATGTCCGAGACGTTGCAGAGACAGGTCAGGGAGAACATCGAGATATCGGCCCGGAATGAGAGGATGGAGACGGAACTGAACGTGGCCCGGAGGATTCAGGCAGGCATGTTGCCCAAAGCATTTCCGCTGTTTCCGGACAGGGATGAGTTTGATCTGTTTGCTTCGATGGATCCGGCCAGAGAAGTGGGTGGGGATTTCTATGATGCATTTTTAGTGGATAACGATCATCTGGCTATGGTCATCGCAGATGTATCCGATAAGGGAGTTCCTTCGGCTCTGTTTATGGTCGTGTCAAAAACGCTTATCAAGACGAGAACACTCCAGGGCGGCGGACCGGCTGAGATCCTGACAGATGTCAACAATCTCCTGTTTGACGAGAACCCGGAAAATCTGTTTGTCACGGTATGGCTCGGTATATTGACGATATCCACCGGAGAGCTCGTCGAGGCCAACGCAGGGCATGAAAAGCCTATACTGAAGGGTTCTGATGGCAAGTTCGAACTACTGAAGACAAAACACGGGTTGGTTCTTGGGAACATAAAAGGGTTGAAATATCGTGAGGATTCATTTATAATGAAACCCGGAGACACGCTCTTTGTCTACACGGACGGAGTTATAGAGGCCATGAACGCGGATGAAGAGAGGATCGGTATCGACAGGGTACTTGATACATTAAACGAAAACAGGGATCTGTATCCCGATGAACTGCTCCCCGCTGTGAGGACAAGTATAGATGATCATGTGGCTGGTGAACCTCAGTTTGATGATATTACTATGCTTTCACTTAGGATAAAATGAATGATTGAGGAGGTAGATAAATGAAAGAAGGAATTACAAAACAGCTTGATGCTGAGAATCTGGAAAAGAAATTTGCAAGGGACGGATCTCTCACAAGAAAAAAATTGCTCGAATACATCCCTGCTATGGTTATCACCAATTTATCCACGTTGCTTTTGTTATCGGTGGATGGACTTGTCCTCGGCAACTTCGTCGGAAAAGACGCTCTCGCTGCGGTCAATATCTTCTATCCGGCTACGATGTTTATAGGTGTAGTCAGCCAACTGGTTGGAGTTGGTGCGTCAAGTGCTATCTCCACCTGTATGGGTAGAAATGATCTGGAAGCACTCAGTCGACTGAAGAAAGCCGTAGCACTTTTGCTTCTCATAATGGGTGTTGCGATCTCGGTGCTACAGATCCCTATCGTATACGGGATCATAGCGACATATAATCTGGATCCCGAGATCCATGCGATGACATGGCAGTATGCTATCGGCATTATGTTGGCAACGCCTTTTGGTCTTGTCTCTACTGTCGGTGTGTATCAGCTGCAGATCCTTGGCAAGATGAAAGTCCTGATGAAGCTTACTCTCACGGAAGGTATTGCCAATCTGGTGCTTGATCTGCTGTTTGTTGCGGTATTTCATATGGGACCGATGGGTGCGAGTATGGGTACGGCCTGTGCCAACCTTATCCGTTGTACTCTGACGCTTATTTATCTTCTGAAAAAAACCGATTTCTTCAAGTTTGGAAAAGCAAAAATCCAAAAGGCTGATATAAAAGATATACTATCGTCCGGTCTTCCCGATGCATCAAACAGTTTGGTACTTGCACTGCGAAACTATGTTATCATGATCATAATCGTAGATATTTTTGGACCGGCCGGTGGTGTGATAAAGGGAGTCTGTGGCTTTTGTTTTGATCTGACAAATGTTGTCTCATCGGGCATACAAGGGGCTATGCGACCGTTGATGGGGCTTTTGAGCGGTGCCGATGACAGAGAAGGTATCAGGACTCTCATGAAGCAGGGTATCATGATCATGTCTGCTGCGCTGACAGTTATGACGATAGTCATAGAGTTGATTCCTGAGTTCTTTTATCATCTGCACGGGGTAGATACCATCCCCGATGGAGGAGTACTGAGCGTTCGATTTTATGCGTTGTTCTTTGGGGTCAAAGCGATAAACACTATTTTCCGCCTTTACTTTACCAACAGAAAAGACACCGGGTTTTCTACTGCGGTCACTATCTTGGGGAATTGCACACTGCCTGCATTTGCCTGGATTTTGTCAGTGACTCTGGATGCACCCTTTATCTGGCTCTCTTATCTTTTTACGGAAGTGGTAATATTTATCGTTGGTATATTCCGTTATATCAGATGGGTCAAGAAGGATAAAAATGAAGAGACACCTGACAGCTGTCGCTTATATCTGGCTGTGGAGCCACAGGATGCGATCGAGGCATCCAGACTTATACGAAGATATGCGGAAGAAAAAGGAATGCCTATCAAGATCATGAACCGTATCAGCCTGTGTATGGAGGAGATGGTTTTCTATGCAGCGAAATCACAGAAGAACGATAAGATAAGGATACAGATCGAGATCCTGTTCACAGGTGATAACGCGAGATTTATGATGCTTGATGATGGCGAGTGTATAGCGTTGAATGAGGATCCTGAGACGAAAGAGAGGATCACTGACAACTATGGACTGATAAAAAGAGCTGCCAATACAGTTCAATATCAGTATATCCTTGATATGAATTATAGTATACTGACTTTTGTTCCGAAACAGAAAACCGGATGAAGAACGATACGGAGTCAGAGGGAGAATTGATGGTAGAGTGGTCGGGATTGAGATACTCAGCTCTCCTCTTTGGAGGTAATATTTATGATATCGGTGAATCCGGCATCATCAAATATTTCATACAGATCGGGTGTCAGATTGGTTATGCTTATCATCTCGGGTTCTTCCTTTACGAGAGCCAGTATGGACCTGAGTCCGGCGCTTGAGATATAGTACATCTCATCAGCATCAAGAGTCAGCGAGCCTTCGGCGTACTTCTCGCGTTCGGCATGTATGCGATCCAAAAAATCTTCAAAGTTAGACGCGTCGATGCGACCGACGATAGCCAGTGTCATGCCTTTATCAGAGTTGCTGATGTGCTTGATCTTGAATTCGGTTTCCATGTTTTTATTCCTTTCTTATTTGGCCGGTTTTCGGGAACAGAGTAGCTTCTTATCATTCTTTGTTATATTTGCTATAGCAGTGTCCGTTTTCTGTTATAAAAATAATTTACTGTTTTTTACCGTATTTGTCAAGGCGTTTTAATATATTCAGGATATTTTTTGCTACTGTTTGTTACGAGCAGTAACACCTCATTTGGTATCGTCTGCCTTAAAAATATCAAGACCTTGACTAACCTCTGACAAAGTGTTATCATATTATAGAATATGTAAAAATATTATTATTCTGACTTGTCTTCGAAACAAGTACAGGTCCGGATGGTGATATTTACGAATTATAATCAGCAGAGTACCGGATTACCGGTTATCCAGCTAAAGAACCAGGAGGTAGAAGATGAACAGCATCAAAAAAAGAGCCGGAGTCATAGCACTGTCACTGGCGATGGTAGCGTCTTTACTGTCAACCATGCCGGCAAGTGCCGACACAGCCATTGCGCTGAATGCAGCAAAGGGCTCAGTCTATGTAGGAAAATCAAAAACAGTTAAGATCAAAAATGTAAAAAAGAAAGATATTGTAAAGATGGTCGTAGCCAGCAGAAAAGAGTCTGTTGCTACAGTCAAGAAGATAAATGTCAAGAGGTTTACCGTGACCGGAAAGAAGGCAGGAAAAGCAAACATCGTTTGCAGGATCAAGCTGAGAAAAAAGGTCAATGGGTTGAGAGTACTTACGTTTAAGTATGTTGTGACAGTCAAGTCAAAGACACCCGCAGCTCCGACTGCAGCACCGGTAACATCGCCGGCCGTCACGATCGCACCGACACCGACAGCGGCACCTGTTGCAGCTTTGACAGCGGTTACTCAGACCGCATCAAATGCGATAACACTTGCCTTCAATATGGATG
>JAFSTZ010000008.1 GCA_017445525.1 Eubacterium sp. | reverse complement strand
ACTGGGCGGTGATGATCCCCTGGACGAGCTCTATGACGATGTGATGGAGCAGTGCAGGGGTATCTTCAGTTATCGTTTGGGGTACAGGCACATCTCTCTGATGAAGGATGTCGGGATGAATTCTTCGGGATATGATGAGGGTCAGGCGGCAGCGACCGGGATGTCGGGCATGCCGCTTTTGGCATACTTCAAGAGATCTAAAAATCTGATGAAGAGTCTCAGCCGCTGCGACGAGGTCATCGTCTTTGCTGCGACGGTGGGAGCCGGGATAGACAGGCTTATAAAGCGTTATGAGAGAAATGAGCCGGCCCGGGCACTGATGCTTCAGGCTCTCGGTGCGGAGCGCGTTGAGGCGCTGTGTGATATGTTTGAGTATGAGCTGAGATCCGATGCAAATGCGGCAGGATATAAGATGTATCCGAGGTATTCGCCGGGGTACGGAGATCTGTCCATAGAGGTGCAGACGGAGCTTTTGAAGGTTCTGAATGCGGAGAGGCGGTTGGGCATCACGCTCAGTCAGTCATATCTGATGTCGCCGAGCAAGTCTGTTACTGCGGTGATTGGTTTGCAGAGGGGATAAAGGCAGGATTAGGCTGTGGTGTCAGATTCGCGTGCAAAGGTTAGAGATGAGGAGAGGAAAGATGAACATACTGGAATTCGCTCAAGATAATTTGTTGTATCTGGACGGCGGGATGGGGACGCTGCTTCAGGAGGCCGGGCTGATGCCGGGGGAGCTGCCTGAGCGTTGGAACATAGAGAGACCCGATGAGATCGTGAAGATACACAAGGCTTACTATGAGGCCGGGTCAAACGTTGTCCTGACTAACACGTTCGGAGCGAATCCTCTGAAGTTCAGTGATGAGGAGTTGACTGCCATAGTCGAGGCCGCCGTAGCCAATGCGAAGAAGGCGAGAGAACTGGCTGATGCGGAAGAGGGTAAGTCAGATAACGATCGCTCGGGAGATGGAAGTGGCATGGATGGGGGCCGGACGCCGCGCTTTATCGCTCTCGATATCGGGCCGTGCGGACGACTGCTGAAGCCCTATGGAGATCTTGATTTTGAAGATGCGGTAGAGGTCTATGCAAAGATTGTGAGAGCAGGAGCTCATCTTGGCGTCGATCTCATTTTTATAGAAACTATGAATGACAGCTACGATACGAAGGCGGCTCTGCTTGCGGCTAAGGAAAACTCAGATCTGCCGGTGTTCGTGTCAAATGCATACGGAAGTGACGGAAAGCTGATGACGGGAGCGTCTCCGGCTGCGATGGTTGCGATGCTCGAGGGTATGCATGCGGATGCGATTGGTGCGAACTGTTCGCTGGGACCGGATCAGTTAAAGGGCGTGATAGATGAGTACCTGGCATACGCTTCCGTGCCGGTGCTCCTCAAGCCGAATGCAGGTCTGCCAAAGAGTGTAGACGGCAAGACGGTTTATGATGTTTATCCGGACGAGTTTGCCGAGTCGATACGTCATCTCGTGGAGAAGGGAGTCCGGATCACAGGAGGGTGCTGCGGCACGACGCCTGACTATATAAAGGCTGTCCGCGAGGCAACTAAGGATGTTTCTCCGGTTCCGGTTACTGATAAAAACAGGTCTCTTATATCCTCGTACACAAAAGTAGTGGAGTTTGGCAGATCGCCGATACTTATCGGTGAGAGGATAAATCCGACCGGCAAGAAGAGATTTAAGCAGGCTCTCCGTGAGAACGACATTGACTATATACTGGGCGAAGGACTGCACCAGCAGGATGCCGGTGCGCACGTCCTCGATGTAAATGTCGGTCTGCCTGAGATAGATGAGCCGGCTATGCTGCTTGATGTGGTTCAGGAACTCCAGGCGGTGTCTGATCTGCCTCTGCAGCTCGATACTACGGATCCTGTCGCTATGGAGGCGGGACTGCGTGCATACAACGGCAAAGCCATGGTAAACTCCGTAAACGGAAAAGAGGAGGTCATGGATCAGGTGTTTCCTCTGGTTGCAAAGTACGGAGGATTTGTCGTATGTCTGACTCTGGACGAGGGCGGTATTCCTGATGATGCTGAAAGAAGAGTAGAGATAGCGGAGAAGATCATCAAGAGGGCAGCAGACTATGGTATCGCAAAAAAGGATTTGATATTTGATCCTCTGGCGATGGCGATAAGTGCAGATACGAAGGCGGCTCTGGCAACCATAACGGCTGTCGATGAGATACGTCACAGGCTCGGAGTAAACACGTCACTCGGTGTATCAAATGTTTCATTTGGTCTGCCCGAGAGACCTGTGGTCACAGCAGCTTTCTTTGCTTCCACTCTGGAGAGAGGTCTATCTGCGGCCATCATGAATCCTTACTCTGTAGAGATGATGGATGTGTACCATGCTTTCCGCGCGTTGCATGATATGGATGAAAACTGCATGGATTATATAGAGTATGTGCAGGATGAGAAGAGACGTCCGAAGCAGGTTGCGGCCGGAACAGCCGGTGTAGGAGGAGGATCAGCAGGGGGCGGAAACGGATCTTCAGCAGCCTCCGGGCAGTCAGGATCTGATGCCGGAGCAGGCAGTGAATCGACATCTGCCATCGGACAGACCGGATCAGATGGCACGATGGGCTCAACCTCAGACGTCAGCGGTTCGGCAGGAGCAGACAGTAAACCCTTATCCGAGCTTCAGAACGCTATCAAGCGCGGACTGAAGGATAAGGCAGGATCACTTACGAGATCACTTCTTGAGCATACTGCTCCGCTGGATATCGTACAGGGAGATGTCATCCCGGCTCTCGATGTAGTAGGGCAGGATTTTGAAGCGAAGAGAGTATTTCTCCCGCAATTGCTGATGGCGGCGGAGGCGGCAAAGGCAGCCTTTGAGGAGATCAAGTCTGCGATGGCAAAAGCGGATGAGGAAAAGAGCGGAGATGATCAACCGGGATCCGGCGCGGAAAACAGCTCATCAAAAACAAACAGCAACCTGACTATAGTTATTGCTACCGTGCACGGAGATATCCACGATATCGGCAAGAATATAGTCAAGCTTTTGTTGGAGAATTATGGATTCAATGTTATAGATCTGGGTAAAGATGTTCCCGAGCAGGATGTGGTGGACAAGGCAGTTGAGGTGCATGCCGATATGGTCGGTCTCTCTGCGCTTATGACGACCACGGTACCGGCTATGGAGAGTACCATCAAGCTTTTGCGGGAGCAGGCGCCATGGGTCAAAGCCTGTGTGGGAGGCGCTGTGCTGACGCAGGAATACGCCGACTCCATCGGTGCCGACAGATACTGCAAGGACGCGATGGATACGGTGAGATACGCAGAATCGCTTATCAAAGCTTAACCTTCTTAACAGCGCTCCATGCGCCGTATTTTGTATAAATATGCCCGCCTGTTTTCCATATGCCTCTGCATCTCACATAATAAGTTTTATGTGAACTCAGGCCGGCTTTTGACGCACTCGAGCCTTTGATAGTGATCTTTTTTACTCCCGATTTAAAAGACTTAGAAGTAGAGAACTGTACCTGATATCCGCCTGTAGCATTGTCGGAGCGTTTGGTCACGCTTACACGGATGCTCTTTGCGGATGTTTTTTTAGCTTTGATTGTTGGCTTGGTCGGTACGGGCAGCTCGATGACTTCGGAGTTTTTATCACCGTTCAGATCGGTGTAAGCCACGTCCGGAGTATTTTTCTCGATGAAGCGTGTCCAGGTGGAACCGCTCTTGTAGTAGAGCGCTTTGTTGTAGTAGTTAAATCCCGATACCGGAGTCGAGCCCTGCGAAGTCAACATGTGTGAGTTTGGATCGTAGGTGCTGACACCATCGGAGCCGCCGATGTAGAGAGTGTCATTGATCACGGCGACACATCTGTTGTTGT
>JAFSTZ010000059.1 GCA_017445525.1 Eubacterium sp. | reverse complement strand
TGTAGAAACTATTGTACTCGCTCACTGCGATATTTTTTTTCACTGATTCGATCAGCGTCATATCCTCTGTGACCGTGCGGCCTGAAGTTCTGCTTGTGATCAACAGACCATCAGCCTCCAGAGCAGCCATTGCCCTTTGCATAGTGTTTGGATTTACCGCGGCCTCGAGCGCCAGCTCTCTTACCGACGGAAATTTGTCTCCGGGCTTATAGGCGCCTGATGCGATCTGTCTTGAGATGCGCTCGACCAGCTGGATGTAGATCGGTCGTTCGCCGGATAAGTCCCACGCCATAGGCTGTACCTCCTTTGATATGTGTAATTATCTGTTTCTTCGCGCGATAAGCACTATTTGGAATCGTCATTCCAAGCACAGCTGTTTTTGTACCGCTGTATTAAGTGCTTAATACAGTTATACAACATGGCTTTTGATTTGTCAACACATTTTTTAAAAAAATATTTTGGCTATCCGTGAAAAGAACCCAAAAGGAGCTACAGGATGTGCTCGCAGATGCCAAAAGGGTAGCTGTGGAAAACCCCGGTCTCAAGCTTTTGAACTGCTCTGCCGGTCAGAGATGACAAAGCGCTTGTTTTTTTTGCCGGCTAAGCGTGACAAAAACTGGTCTGGCAGACCACCTAATCAGATGGTGGTTTTGGTATAATGTTTTTTGTGTAGGAGCGTCACAAATGTCAACGCTTCAGATTGGAGGATACTATGAGGATAAAAAGAATTGTAACTATGATCACGGCTGTAGCGGTTATTTTTTCCATGGCCGGCATAAGCTCAGCGGGTAATGTTTCAAAAGCAGCGGACGGATTTGAAGCAGATACTTTGTATGCGGCGACTGCGGACAGTCTCACCGTAAAAGACGGTCAATACGCAATTAAGGAAGGCGCCGACTTCAACAGCGGAGAGTATTTTGTCGCAGGAAGTACGACAAGCTCTGTTTATACGTCATTTAAGTATGCGGACGCTGATGGCAATGTCAAAGAGGTTGACGATCCAAAGCTTCTGACAGCGTACTATACCTACTATGATGAGTCTGTAGAACAGGATGTTTTTGAAAAAGCCAATCCGGCAGAGTTTGTGATAGAAAAGCCATATAAAAACTCAAATATCATGAAGTTTTCCTACAAAGGTGGACCTATTGAGTTTAGTAGAGAATACGTTATTACTTATTCGGGTGCACAACCGGATGAGAATTATGAGAAGCGAATAACTTGTTTATATGGACCGGCTGTTTTGCAGGAAACAGGGACATATGATTCAACTGTTGTTGGAGACAAAAGCTTTGTAAAAGAGATCAAAACAAACTCCAAAAAGGAATTCTCAGTACTTCGACTACTTTGGAGATCAGCATCAAGCTAAATGCGACCGGAGGAGACGGACAGGAACGCACCTATGTACAGACAAATCGTGTATATATATTCTATTAAAGAAATATAGAGGTTCATTGATTTTGTATGTCCGGTTTTTGTCAATAGAGATAATCAAGTTGCGAAGAAAAGATATTGGTGTTATAATGAGAACGACACAAATGAGACATCATTCTGTCCGGGGGTAGGTGATGCGGGTGATAAGATATTTGGGGCGGAGGATAGTTGCGGTCATTATGATGGCCGTGCTTTGTGTTGGCTGTGGATCGGAGGACACAGTGATTTCGCATCAGGCGGATACTACGATGGATCCCGGTGTGGCGGAGGATGAAGGAATGGTCGATCAGGGCGAAGGGATAGAGGATATGACGCCAGCTGTGATTGTGAGTTTGATGATTGATGGCGAGAGATACAATGTGGATACGGATGCAAACAGTACGGCGAATGCATTTTTCCAAAAGGTGAGCAGCGAGCCGCTCAAACTGAAGATGTCAGATTATGGCGGCTTCGAGAAGAATGCGGCACTTCCGTGGGAATTGACGACTGATGGGGATGAGCAGATAACGGCAAAGCCGGGAGATATTGTTCTTTATCAGGGAAACACGTTGGTAATTCTTTACGAGGAGAACACCGCTGGCTATACGAGGATAGGTTCGATCAGTGAGCCACTCGATGTGAAGGATGAACTGTTTGAAAAATTGAAATCCGGCAAGGATGTTGATGCCGAAATCATGGCGGAGTACACGGAGTAGTAGGCAATCTGTGAAGTGACCGACTTTCTGTAAACATGGGCGAAGGTCTGAAAAATAGTACTATAACAAGATATGTGAGGTTATATAGCATTATGATTAAAATACTATTCATTTGCCACGGCAATATCTGTCGTTCTACCATGGCTCAGTTTGTTATGGAGTATATGGTCGATCAGGCCGGGCTCAAGGACAGTTTTTATATCGATTCGGCGGCGACGTCGAGGGAGGAGATCGGCAACGGGCCGCATCCGGGGACTGTGAGAAAGATGCGAGAGATGGGTATCCCCATGCGGAGCCACAGGGCAGTTCAGCTGCGTCGTGATGATTATGATAAGTATGATTATATCATCGGGATGGACAGATGGAATATCAAAAATATCATGAATATCATCGGAGACGACCCGGAAGGGAAGGTATCATCTCTTCTTGATTATACTGATAGAAAAGGTCAGGAGATCGCTGATCCATGGTACACCGGCAACTTTGAAGAGACATATATAGATGTTGACGAGGGTTGCAGGGGGCTTCTCGATTATCTGGTAAATAACAAATAAAGCTGGAAACCGCGAAGTTTTACGAATAAAATCAGGTTTTCGTCATAGATTTCAGCCTTTCCTCTGTTCCTTAAAAAACCTTTACATTTCTATAGAAATGCTGTATTATAGAAAAGTAAAGGGTTTTTCACGGTTAGGAGCAGATATGAAAAAGATAGGAAAGATGATATTCGGTGGTTTGGGGAGCAAGATTTTCAATCTATGCTTTGTGCTGGTTGTGGTTGCAATCTCAGCCTTTGCGGTGATCGGTATCATACAGCTGCGATCACTGTCGATGATGACCGAGGAAAACGGCAAACGACAGGCAGAGGTTATCAAAGATCAGTCACAGAAAACACTTATGGCTGAGACTGAGAATCATCTGCTTTCCGTGGTAAAGGCCAATGCTAAAAATGTTGACGGCGAGTTCTGGACGCTGAAGCACGATTTTAACGTGCTTGCTATGCAGATACAGACTATCTTTGACCATCCGGATCAGTTTGTCGACAAGGAGATTCTTCCTCCCGATAAAAAGAACGGAGGCAAGATATCAGCACAGCTGATGATGGCGGACGTCAAAAAGGGTGCTGATAAAGAATCATTGAGTATCCTGAGAAAAATAGCCAATCTCGAACCGATGATGAAGGAGATTGTCGAAGGGAACAACGAGTATACCATGGATTGTATCGTTGCACTCCCCAGCGGCGTGTCTCTGGTTGTGGACTCTATGGCCGATCAGAAGTTCGAGGAAGACGGGTCTATCAAGGACTACGATGCCAGGCAAAGACCGTGGTATAAAGGAGCCAAAGAGACCAAGCAACAGTTCTTTTCTCCGGCTATCCATAGCTTTTTCTACAATCTGACAGAGGTTGTTTTTGGTACACCGATCTACGTTGATGGGAAGCTGGTCTGTGTGCTTGAGGGATCCATGAAGCTGGATACACTTCAGCAGGTGCTCTCTGAGACAAAAGCCGGAGAAACCGGTTTCTCTGTTCTTATAAATGACCAGGCTCAGATCATCTATTCTCCGATAAAGGAGGGTGATCTGGCGATGGATCGTGAGATGTCCATCTCGGCTTATGAGACAAGCAGCAACGAAGTGAGACATCTGGTACAGACTGCGATGTTCGGTGAGACAGGATTTAAATCGCTGACGATGAACGGAATCAAGTATTATGCTGCTTACGCTCCAGTATCGACTGTAAAGTGGACTTTGCTGATGTTCATACCCGAGGATGAGCTGAACGACGAGACTGAGGCTCTGCTGGGCAAAGTGGATATGGTCGCAACAGAGACCAGAGATAAGTTCAATGAAAACTTTAAAGCTTCATCGAATCTGACTTTGATCGTACTGCTGATACTCCTGCTGAATGCGATCATCACCTCGATCTATTTTGCAAGAAGGATCATCAGACCTATAGATGCGATGACTAAAAAGGTTGAGTCGATCACCGGTGACAACCTGGAGTTTGAGGTAGAAGACATATACAAGACAGGTGATGAGATAGAAGTACTCGCAAACGCCTTTAGCAACATGTCCGAGCAGACCAGAAACTACATCGAAGAGATCATGCATATCCAGGCGGAGAAGGAAAGGATCGGAGCTGAGCTCAACATCGCGACTATGATCCAGGTGGATATGCTGCCGACCGTATTCCCCATATATCCGGACAGACATGAGTTCGAGGTTATCGCATCCATGAACCCGGCCAAGGAAGTCGGCGGTGATTTCTATGATATATTCCTGATAGATGATGACCATCTGGCGCTGGTTATAGCGGATGTTTCGGGTAAGGGAGTCCCGGCGGCCATGTTTATGGCGAGGGCCATGACGTCCATCCACGACAGAACCATGATGGGAGGCACACCGGCCGAGATACTGACGGCGGTTAATAACAGACTTTGTGAGAACAACAAGCAAAAGCTTTTTGTTACGGCATTTCTCTCTATACTCACCATCTCAACCGGAGAGCTCATCGAAGCAAACGCGGGACATGAGTATCCCGCCATCCGCCGTAAGGATAAAGATTTTGAGATCATCAAGGATCAGCACGGATTTGTCATGGGCTTAGCGCCCAATATGAAGCATACCGATCAGACATTCAAGCTCGACCCCGGAGATACGCTGTTTCTGTATACTGACGGTGTCCCCGAGGCCACAAACGCGGATGAAGAGCTGTACGGGATTGACAGGATGACAGAGGCGCTGAATCTCGAGCCGGGAGCGAAGCCGGAGAGACTGCTCGAGATTGTAAAGGAGCAGGTTGATATATTTGTAGGTGAGGCACCGCAGTTCGATGATCTGACGATGCTGTCCATCACATATAACGGAAGTAATGAAAGAGAAGAGTTATGAAGAAAAGAGTACTGAATGAGATCAAGATGATACTGTTTACTGCAGTGCTCGGAGCTATCGCAGGCGCACTGGTCTGGGGCTTTTTGCGACTGCTTTCTATCTGTACAAAAGCGCTGTGGGTGGATATCCCATCAAACATTGATTTTAGCTGGTATCCGCTTATCCTGTGTACAGTCGGAGGGCTTATCATCGGTATACTTCACCACTTTTTGGGTGATTATCCCGAGGAGCTTCCCGTAGTTATGGGCAAGATCAAGAAGACCGGTTCTTATCCTTATAAGCATATGCCGGCACTTCTGATCCTCGCATTCCTGCCACTTCTCTTTGCAGGAAGCGTTGGTCCGGAGGCGGGGCTGACCGGTATCATAGCGGGACTGTGTTCCTGGGTCGGCGATAACATCAAGTATGCAAAAAAAGAAAAGGACAGATATTCGGAGATAGGAGAGGCGATCACGCTGGGAGTCATCTTCCATGCACCGCTTTTTGGTATCCTGGCAGTCGAGGAGCCTGGGTCATCAGAGGAAAGAGAAAAAGCGTCCATACCAAAGCCTATCAAGCTGGTTCTGTATGGTATCGCCATCGGTGCCGCTTTCGGAGTTATCGCGCTTTTGCGTCACTTTTTCGGTGCAGCTCTGGGGGGATTGCCGAGGATGAAGTTCACTGCGCCTGCGTGGCAGGATTATGTATTGATGCTCTTGTATATTCCGGTGGGGTTGATACTGTATCTCTTCTTTGAAGGCTGTGAGTGGATCGCAAAAAAGATAGCGGGGATCATCCCGCCGATAGCACGAGGTATACTTTGCGGCGTGCTGATCGGTATAGCTGCGATGTATCTGCCTATCATCCTTTTCTCGGGAGAGGAGCAGATGGGAGAACTGCCGGCAGAGTTTGGCACTTATGCTCCGCTGTTTCTGATAGTAGTTGCTTTGTTAAAGTGCCTGCTTACTACATGCTCGATACAGTTCGGTTTTCGGGGAGGACATTTCTTCCCGTTGATATTTGCGTGCGTGTGCGGAGGATTCGGCGTATGTATGCTGCTGTTTGGTGACGGAGCATCATCGCATGTGGTATTTGCGGCGGCAGTTGTTACGGCTGCCACGCTTGGCGCACAGATGAAAAAGCCGGCGGCAGTCACCATGCTGCTGATGCTTATGTTTCCGGTCAGGATGCTGCTCCCCATACTTCTGGCAGCTGCTCTGGGCGGGATCGTCGGAGGGAGAATATCACAGGAGGAGGTTGCTGATCCGGAGCCGTAGATAAACCTGACTCCTGTCAGATATAATAAAAAACAATGGAGGTAGTAGTTTATGAAGAAGATCGTATCGTTACTTCTGGTACTGGCGCTTATGCTTGTATGTGTTCCGGTTGATGTGACCGACGCATCAGCGGCATCAAAGCCGTCAGTAGCGGACAAGGCCGAGGTAAATGTCGGAAAGACCGCAAAGCTGAAGATCAAGACAAACGGCTTTACGATCAAGTCTGTCAAGGTTACCACGGACAAGTCAAAAGTGGCAACGGCGAGCGCAAGTAAAAAGGAGATCAAGATCAAGGGTGTATCTGCCGGGAAGGCAAAGCTCACGGTCAAGATCAAAGCAAAGAAGTCATCAAAGGAAAAGACCTACAAGCAGACAGTAAAGGTCACAGTTCTTGAGGCGTTGAACGCTTCCAACAAGGATGCGACCGATATCACGACCAAGAAAAATGCAGCGTGGCTCGACACTCTGGATTTCAATGACAAATCTGAGAAAGAGAATGCATTAAAGGGTCTCATTGGTTCACTTCAGGCTCCGGTGATCAAGGATGACCAGGGCGGTCTCGTATGGGATGTTGCTGCATTTGACTTCATCAAACAGCTGGAAGATAAGGGGGAGAGCAAGCTTCCGGGAACCATCAATCCGAGCCTGTTCAGAAACACCCTGTACAACTCCTATGCAGGACTTTTTGAGGTATGTCCCGGCATCTATCAGGTCAGAGGATATGACATGGCGAACGCTACATTTATCCGTACTGACAACGGTTGGTTGGTGTTTGACGTGCTGATGTGCAAGCAGGATATGGAAGCTGCAAAAGCACTGATGGAGGACTATGCTAAGAATACTCTGAAGCTCGACAAGCTGGATATCAAGGCTGTACTGTACTCACATTCTCATGTGGATCACTACGGCGGTATCTACGGTCTGATCGATCAGGCTACGGCACCGCAGCAAGTGACGACCAAGTCTCAGGATTGGGATAGTCACAAAAAAGAGATCGCAAAAGGCAAGACGGCCGTCATCGCTCCTGAGGGATTTTTGGAGCATGCTGTATCGGAGAATGTATATGCCGGCGGTGCGATGAGTCGTCGTGCACAGTATCAGTACGGAACTCTCATCGAGACAGGTGAGCATGGAAGTCTCGCGATGGGTATCGGCCTCGGACAGTCTGTAGGTAATACCGGACTTCTGGCACCTACCTACGATGTGACCAAGGATGAGACTATCAATATCGACGGACTCGAGGTGCAGTTCCAGCTGACACCGGGGACAGAGGCGCCTGCAGAGATGAACGCTTACTTCCCGAAGTACAACGCTATGTGGCTGGCAGAGAACTGTACCGGAACGATGCACAATCTCTACACACTCCGCGGAGCTGAGGTCAGAGATGCATCAGACTGGGCAAGATATATACTTGAAGCGCAGCACAAGTATGGTGACAAGATCGATGTAGTGTTCCAGTCGCACAACTGGCCACACTGGGGCAGAGAGAACATCAAAGACTACATGGAGAATACTGCAGCAGCATATCAGTATATACATGATCAGACTCTGCACTATGCGAACCTCGGATATACGCCGAATGAGATATCAAACATGATCACATTCCCTGATAAGCTGAACAAGGTTTGGTATACAAGACAGTACTACGGAACCCTCAGACATAACATCAAAGCAGTTTATCAGAAATATCTCGGCTGGTATGATGCGAACCCCGTAAATCTGGATCCGCTTCCGCCGAGTGAGACAGCAAAAAAGCTTGTTGAGTATTTGGGAAGCGCGGATGCTGTTATCAAAAAGGCAAAAGAGGATTTTGCAAAGGGTGATTATCAGTGGGTAGCGCAGATAACCAAAGAGCTTGTATTTGCAGATCCGAAGAATAAAGAAGCGAGATATCTCTGTGCAGATGCTCTTGAGCAGCTGGGATATCAGGCTGAGAGCGGCACATGGAGAAACTGCTATCTGACAGGTGCCAGAGAGCTGAGAAAAGGCAACCTCGCCATCACGGCAAGAAAAGCAGGCGGCGGTGAGGATGTCAGAGGATCGATGACAGCCAAGATGATGTTAGACTTTATCGGTATCGCAACTGATGCTACAGAGGTAAAGGATGACGATATAACATTTAACCTGAACCTGACAGATACAAAAGAGAAGTTCTATATCAAGAGAAAGTCAGGCGCACTGCTTGTATACGCAGATGAGAACAGATCGGATGCGATGGCTACCATCACCTGTGAGAAGAAGCATCTTCTCGCTATGATGGGAGGCAAGGGTGATCAGGTAAAAGCTGCACTGAGTGTAACAGGAGATACAACGGTTCCGGAGCGTTTCTATGGCCATATCACAACATGGACTCAGGACTTCAACATCATCGAGCCGTGACGGTTTCAGTAAATACATATTATATAGTAGTTTAAAAATAAGGGCGGTTCCTAAGGGAGCCGCCTTGTTATTTATAAAAAAACACCATCACCCATGGTGTCGGGGCGATGGCGTTCTTTCTTATACTTATATACCTATTTTGATCACTCTCCGGCCAAAATCTCGGTGAGATAATCAACCTTTTCCAGCTTACCTGTACCGGCAGCCTGATCTACTGAAACACATACAAAGCTATACGGCGGACAGTCACCGAAGTCGGATCCATTCGGAACTGTATGACAGATAAGAAGGCCCTGCCCGGTTGTAGTATTCAGTTCAACCATTGCTACAGGCGTGAGCGCTGCTTTATCATATTTGGATACAATCTCGCTCAGTTTGGCGTAATACTCTTCAGGAATTTTCGGAGAAGGGGGAGCAGTAAAGCCTTCCTTGTCGGTCTCTACTGTCGTTGCCCAGTCAGCGATAAGCTCTACAACCTGCTCGGTGTTCACATAGAATTCAATCACTGTAAATGTGGACTTGTCTGCTGTCTTTTTCTTGGCAAGCACGCAGTAATTCATACCTGCAACCACCTGAGTTGCAAGAAGCGCTACTGCCTCAAATGAGTGGTTTGGACCCTTCAACTCTGCCACATAATTCTTCACTTCTTCCGTGATCGTCGGATCATCTGCGAATTCCCATCCGCCGACGATTTCCTCAGGGGTGACAGTTACCTTGCACTTGAGGGTATAGGTCTTTGCTTTTTTCTGTCCTTTGGCTACAGCCTTAACCTTTGCCGTAACTGTTGTCTTTCCTTCGGAAACTCCGGTAACCTCGCCTTTTTTCACGGTGGCGATCTTCTTGTCAGCAGAAGACCACTTGGTTGACTTGATGGTGAATCCGTTCTTCTTGACTGTCAGAGTCTCAGACAGACCTTCCATAACTATGATCTTCTTCTGGTTGAGCTTTGGCTGCTTGGCTGCGCCCTTTGAGATGCTCACCGGAGCTGCTGCGATCATCAGAGAGCAGGCAAGAACTGTTGCTACGGCTCTTTTTGACAGTGCTACAACTTTTTTCTGCATAGGTGTTACCTCCTTGGTTTTTGTTGCCATATATATTGGCCTGCGGACTGTCCTAAAACTCCCTGCCGGACAGTCTGCCGGGCGTGAACAGTAACGATTTATCATTTAGAATTGTATTTCTCAAGATCCAGAAGCTTCTCCTGTCTGGCGATGATCGTGGTAACTACTGCGTCTCCCGTAACGTTGGTCGCAGTCTGGATCATGCCGATCAGAGGATAGACCCCCATAACAAGAGCCACGGCATCAGCCGGCACTCCAAACTGGGGAAACAGGATAGTCATGCAGACCATACCCGCCCCGGGTATCCCCGGACAGCCTAAAGACAACGCCATAACAGAGATCAGTAAGGATGTCAGCAAACTGCCGTCTATCGATACTCCGTATATCCCTGCCATAAAAAAGGTACTAATCATCAGTGTGATACACGAACCGTCCATATTGATGGTCGCACCCAGCGGTATGGAAAAAGAACTGATCCTTCGCGAGATCCCAAGCTTATCACACATCGCAAGAGATGTCGGAAGCGCGGCACTGCTCGAATTCATCGAAAATGCCGTGAGCATGGCAGGAGAGAATTTTTTAAAAAAAGTCAGCGGATTTATCCTTCCGACAACAATCAGCAGTATGGCATAAAAACACAGCATGATGATACATCCGAGATAATTTATCGGCACCCAGGCAAACTGATCCTTAAGATCTTCGATATCGATACTCAGCATCATCTTTGCCATGGAGCAGATGACCATCACCGGTACAAACTTTACGATATACGCAACTATGGCAGAGCATGCCTTGTTCATGACAGAGAGGACATTTCTTATACCGGGTATCCTGTTGTGAAGCGATGCCCCTGTCACTCCGAGTACGACTGCCAGGAAGATGAGCTGCAGCATATTGTTGTTCATAAAAGGTGATATGATATCTGACGGCACTATCCCTACGATCGTGCCCAGTATGGACGTATCCGTGGTTTCGCCGGCGCTCACTAAGCCCGATGCCTGATCCCCTACTGCCTGTATAAGATCGGGATTTCCTGCCGGCAGCAAAAATGACACCAGATATCCGACAGCGATGGCAACAACCGAAGTGATAACATAAGCGACCCCGACCTTGATAGCTATCTTTCCAAGCGCTTTGATATCAGTAAAATCAGCTATGCTCGATGCTATGGAGCAGAACACCAGCGGACCTATCATCATCTTGAGCGCATTCATAAATATAGTAAATACCGGTGTGAAAACATACTCGCTTGCTCCCGAAGATATATCCTCAGATGCAAAAAACTTGAGCATCAGCCCGATAAGTATACCCGCAACAAGCGCTAATAGTGTATAGAGGATCCCGCTGTAAGCAGACTTGGTCACCTTTATCTGTGCGTGGTTTATACCTTTATGATTCCTGATGGAGAGCCTGTCCCAGAAAACCCTGTCAACAAATCTGTGTATGACATCGTTTTCCGTGCCATCCTCACTTGGATCGCCTTCAAACAGCAAATGATTCTCTATATCGTCAATATCAAAGGAGCTACCTCTGCTTTTAAGACTTAGATTTATATTGCCAAATATACCATGGGACTCTATGACAAGGTCGGTGCTCTCATCTGCATGCTCTATGAGCCTTGCGATGGTCTCCTCCGCTATCAGTATCGACTTGGTCTTTTTCTTTGAAGAAATGTTGCGTGCTGACAGCAGCTCATCTATATGCCTGACAGCCTTTTCTATGTTCTTCGGCTTAGCGGGGATCTCGTAACGGTCGTTCATTCTGTACTCTCCTTTCCCATGATACCAAAGTCAATTATATGACAAAAGCCTTGCAAATGCAAGACTTTTATTAATGAATGCAGAGTGTCCAGTGTTTGTATACGATATGGTGAAGTGATGGTTTATGATAAAAAAATGCCCGATTTTACGCGCTCCTTTCGGGCTTTTTTTACGGATTTTTCCCGATCTGTTGTTATTTTGTTGTTATGGGTTTGGTATAGTTGGCTCATCAAAAGTAAAACAACCGACAAAGCACTTGCGCCTTATGGCGATCAGAGGTATAATGGTATTTGGGTCAGTTTATCTGATTACAAGATGTACGATATAAAGGAGTAAGGAATGGCAGAAAAGAAAACGAATGCAAACATTGGATTTGAAAAGCAACTTTGGGATGCTGCTTGCGTACTGTGGGGACATATCCCGGCAGCAGAGTATCGAAAGGTCATTATAGGGTTAATATTCTTAAGATATATATCTGCGGCATTTGACAAGAGGTATCAGGAACTTGTGGAAGAAGGTGACGGATTCGAGGACGAGAGAGATGCCTATACTATGGATAATATCTTTTTTGTGCCCGAGGAAGCCAGATGGAGTGCGATAGC